>SKPY01000317.1 GCA_007119305.1 Nitriliruptorales bacterium | reverse complement strand
TGCTTGCTCGGGTTGCCCGTCGCCTTCAGGGCCGCCAGCGTCCGGCCGTGGAAGCTGCCGGTGAACGCCACGACCCCGGTCTTGTCGGGGTCGCGCGCCTTGCCGTGGCGGCGGGCGAGCTTCAGCGCGGCCTCGTTCGCCTCCGCCCCGGAGTTGGCGAAGAACGCCTGGCCGTCCGCCCAGCCCAGGGTCGCCTTCAGCCGCTCGGCGAGCTCGACCTGCGGGCCCGTGTAGAAGAGGTTGGAGGTGTGCACCAGCGTGCGCATCTGCCGGTCGACCGCCGCGGCCACCTCCGGGTGGGCGTGCCCGAGCGCGGTGACCGCCAGCCCGGACAGGCAGTCGAGGTACTCCCGGCCTGCACCGTCCACCAGCCAGGCACCGTGGCCTGCGACGAACTCCACCGGCCGGCGCGCGTAGGTCGGCAGCAGCGCGGCCGCCTCCCGCGCGGCGAGCCCGGCGGGCGCGCGCTGGGCCGGGCGACTCCCGTTGGTGCTGCGTGCGTCGCTGCGCTCTGGGCGCCTGCCGCTGGTGCTCATGCCCGCTCCTTGTCGGTGACCATCGTGCCGATCCCCTCGTCGGTGAAGACCTCGAGCAGCAGGGCATGCTCGACGCGGCCGTCGAGCAGGTGCGCCTGGGCGACCCCGCCGTCGAGCGCGCCGACGATGCTCTCGATCTTGGGGACCATCCCGGTGTGCAGCTCGCCGCCGGCGAGCAGCGCCCGCAGGCGGCTCACGTCCACCTCGCTCAGCAGCTGCTGGTCGCCCGTGCCGAAGTCCTCGTAGAGGCCGGGGACGTTCGTGAGGTAGATCAGCTTGTGCGCGCTCAGGGCGACGGCGACCGCTCCCGCGACGGTGTCGGCGTTCACGTTGTAGTCGGCGCCGTCGAGGCCGCGTCCGAGCGTCGCGATCACCGGCACGACCCCGTCGTCGAGCAGCGCCGCGAGCACCTCGGGGTCGACGCGCACGATCTCGCCGACGCGTCCGAGGGCCCCGCCTGCGGCGGCCTCCACGGTGAGCAGGCCCCCGTCCGTGCCGGACACGCCCATCGCCGTGGCCCCTGCCGCGGTGACCCGGCCGACGAGCTCTGGGTTCACCTGGCCGAGCAGCACCATCTTCACGACCTCGAGCGTCGCCTCGTCGGTGACCCGGCGGCCGTCGACGAAGCGGGGCTCGAGGCCGAGGCGCTCGCTCAGCGTCGAGATCTGCGGCCCGCCACCGTGCACGACGACCACGCGCAGGCCCACCCGCCGCAGCAGGGCGATGTCGGCGGCGAACGCGTCGAGCAGCGGCTGCTCGGTCTCGGAGGCCACGTTGCCGCCGTACTTCACCACGAGCGTGCGTCCGGCCCAGCGGGTGATCCACGGCAGCGCCTCGCGCAGCACCCGCGCCTTGTCCTGCGCTGCCCGGGTGCGGTCGGACAGCCCGACGGGCGGGGGGTTCACCGCTGCCCCTGCGGCACGGCGCCTGGCGCCGTCAGGGCATCTGCCTCGGCGCAGGCGACGGTCTCGGTCACGTCGTGTACTCCGCGTTGATGGTCACGTAGTCGTGGGTCAGATCGCAGGTGAGGAACTCCGCCTCGTGCGCGCCGAGGCCGAGGTCCACCGTGAGGTAGACGTCCCGGCCGCGGAGCATCGCCCGGGCCTGGCCCTCGTCGTAGGCGGTGGCGACCCCGAAGCGGCACACGGTCACGCCCCCGAAGCTCACGGCGATGCGGTCGGGCCGCACCGCCACGGGGCCGGCGCCCAGCGCTGCGAGCACGCGGCCCCAGTTGGGGTCCTCGCCTGCGATCGCCGTCTGCACGAGCGCGCTCGAGGCGATCGCCCGGCCCACCTCCGCCGCGTCGTCTTCGCTGCGCGCGCCGGTGACCCGGATGCGCAGCAGCTTGGAGGCACCCTCGCCGTCGCGCACGATCGCCTCGGCGAGCCGGGCGCACACGTCGGTCAGGGCCGACTGGAACGCCGACAGGCTCGGAGGGCTCGCGGCCCGGCCCGTGGCGAGCAGGATCACCGCGTCGTTCGTGGACATGCAGCCGTCGACGGAGATGCGCCCGAACGTGCGGGCGACGACAGCCGCCAGGGTGGCCTTCAGCACGGGGGGGCTCACCGGCGCGTCGGTCGTGAGGACGCAGAGCATCGTCGCGTACGCCGGCGCGATCATGCCCGAGCCCTTCGCCATGCCGCCGACCACGCAGGCGCCGGCGCCGTCGCCGACGCGGACCGCGGCCTCCTTGACCGTCGTGTCGGTCGTCATGATCGCCTTGGCGGCCTGGCTGCCGCCGTCCCGCCCGCGCGCCTCGACCACCGCCGGGATGCCCTGGTGGAAGGCCGCACGCGGGATCGGCTTGCCGATCACCCCGGTCGAGCACACGAGCACGTCCGCGGCCGGGCAGCCGAGCGCAGCGCCGGCCAGCCGGGTCGACTCCTCCGCGAGGTCGAGGCCGTCCGGGCCCGTGCAGGCGTTGGCGCTGCCGGCGTTGAGCAGCACCGCGCGGGCGTGCCCGTCGGCGACGTTGCGGCGCGTGACCACCACCGGGGCGGCGACGACCTGGTTGGCGGTCTG
>SKPY01000385.1 GCA_007119305.1 Nitriliruptorales bacterium | reverse complement strand
GTCTCGAGGACGGCGTCGAGGGCGGTTGCCATGTCGCTCTTGCTCATCTCCGCGCTGTCTGCCGCGGCATCGATGATCTGCTGCTTGTTCACGCTGTTCTCCGTTCTCGATCGTCGGTCTCTCCGAGGGCAGCGGGCCGTGCTGGCGCATGCTGTCGGGAAGCGATTGGCGGCCGGCGCGGGGCCTCGTTGCCCTCACGGTGTGGCGCCCACGGGCACCACCAAGGGCTAACCGTGCCCCGTGGCGGCCCTGAACGCAAGGATCTCCCGCGCTGTGGCGCCAGCACCAGCCGCACGCTAGACATACCTGACCCCCCGCACCCCAGGCACACCCCACCCGCCGAGTCATCGTCCAGGGAGGACCGCGTGGCCCAGACCGACGTACCAGCTGCGGGCGCACAACGCCGCGCGCGCGGCGACCGCACCCGCACGGCCATCATCGAGGCGGCGCTGGCGCTGTTCGACGCGCAGGGCGTCCAGGCCACGTCGATCGATGAGATCACGGCCGCGGCCGCGGTGGCCAAGGGCACGTTCTACGTCCACTTCCACCGCAAGGAGGACGTCCTGCTGGAGCGGGCGGCGCAGCTCACCCACCAGCTGCACGCGCAGGCCCCGCCTGCCGGCGCCGACGCCGTGGCCGCGCTGCGGGCGCTCGCCGACCTCACTGCGTCCACGGTCTCCGCCGGCCGCCGCGCCCTCATCGGCAGGGCCGTGCGCGAGCTGATGGGCCAGCGCGCACACTGGGAGCGGGTCCTCGGCGCGCGGCCCACCCTCGGCATGGTCGTCGAGCCGCTCGTCGCCGCGGGGCAGCGCCAGGGCGTGCTGCGCACCGACCAGACGGCGCACCGCCTCGCCCACAGCCTCACCGTGCTGTGGCTCGACAACGTCATCACCTGGGCGGAGCGCCCGGAGCCGCGGCCCCTCGGCCGGGAGCTCGAGCGCTCGCTGGCGCTGTTCCTCGACGGCGCGCTCCTGCGATGAACCCCCGCTGGGTCTGTCTCGACGTCGGAGAGACCCTCGTCGACGAGTCGCGGGTGTGGGCGACCTGGGCCGAGGTGCTCGAGGTGCCCCCGCTCACGTTCGCCGCCTGCCTCGGCGGCGTGATCGCACGGGGCGAGCCCCACCTCAGCGTGTTCGACGTGCTCGGGGTCGACTCGTGGCGCGAGCGCGCGGCCGAGGTCAACGCGCGCTACGGCGGCTTCGTCGCCGCCGACCTCTACCCCGACGCCCTGCCCGCGCTCGACGGGCTGCGCCGGGCGGGCTACCGCGTCGCGGTCATCGGCAACCAGCCGGCGTCGCGCCACGCGCAGCTCGAGGCGCTCGGCGTCACGCCCGACGTGATGGCGATGAGCGCGGCCATGGGGGTCGCCAAGCCCGACCCGGCCTTCTTCGCCCGTGCCCTCGCCCTGATGGGTGACCCGCCGCCCGCGTGCGTGGCCTACGTCGGCGACCGCGCCGACAACGACGTCGTGCCCGCCCGCGCCGCGGGGCTCAAGGCCGTGTGGCTCCGCCGCGGACCCTGGGGGCTCCTGCAGGACGCCCGCCGCGACGCCGACCTGGTGGTCGCATCCCTCGACGAGCTCGTGGCGCGCATCGGCGAGGTGCTCCCCGCCCCGTAGCCGGTCACCCCCGCGCCGTCGCGGCGATGCGCTCCCAGGCGTCGGGGTCCTCACCGACGGCGAGCTCGGTGCCGCAGCGCACGAGCGGCAGCCGCAGGACGGCCGGGTTGCCCGCCATCCGGTCGAGCCAGTCGTCCTCGGAGGCCGACACGTACGCCAGGCCCTGCTCCTTGTACGCCTTGGCTTCCGGGTCGAGCACACCCTCGACCCCGAAGCGCTGCACCCACTTGCGCAGCTCCCCGGGCGCCGGCGCCCGCTTCCTGCAGTCGTGGTAGGCCACCGGGATGCGCCGCTCCGAGAAGAAGCGCTGGGCCTTGCGCGTCGCCTGTGACTTCGCCAGCCCGAACATCTGCACGTCCATGCCCCGCATCGTGCAGACCACCGCCAGCCGCGGCAAGTCACGGCCCGCCCCGCCGGGCGGCGCAGCCGGGGCTGGCTAGAGTGTGCGCAGCTGCGAACCCGGAGGTGACGTGGACGACCTGCTCATGCGCTCCGCCACAGCGCTCGCCCAGCTCGTGCGCGACCGCCAGCTGAGCCCCGTCGAGCTCGTGTCCGCAAGCCTTGACGCGATCGAGCGCGGCGACGGCCGGCTGAACAGCATCGTGACCCTCGAGGCCGAGGCTGCGCTGGACGCCGCCCGCCGGGCGGAGGTGGCGACGAGCGGGGCTGCCGAGCTGCCGCCCTTCCACGGCGTGCCGACCGCGATCAAAGACCTCCACCTGACCGCGGGGATGCGCACGACGTTCGGTACGCAGACGTTGGCCGAGTTCGTGCCCGACCGCGACGACGAGGCCGTCGCGCGCCTGCGCTCAGCGGGCTTCATCGTCCTCGGCAAGACGAACGTGCCGGAGTTCGGCACGCTGCCCGTGACGGAATCGCGGCTGCTCGGCCCGTGCCGCAACCCCTGGGATCTGCAGCGGACCCCCGGCGGCTCGTCGGGGGGCGCGGCCGCTGCGGTCGCCGCGGGGTTCCTGCCGGTGGCCCACGGCTCCGACGGCGGCGGGTCGGTCCGCATCCCGGCCTCGAACTGCGGGCTGTTCGGCGTGAAGCCCGCACGCGGGCGGATCTCCAACGCGCCCCTGTTCGGCGATCGGGTCGCCGGCCTGTCGACCACCGGGACGCTCACCCGCTTCGTCGAGGACGCCGCCGGCATGCTCGACTGCATGGCCGGCTACGCGACGGGTGACCCGCACTGGGCGCCGCCGCCCGAGCGCCCGTTCGCCGCAGAACCGGGCCGGGACCCCGGACGCCTGCGCGTCGGGCTCGCGACCACATCGCCGCTCGCGGAGTTCGACGCGCAGTGCGTCGCTGCCGCGCAGGACGCGGCGCGGCTGCTCGAGTCGCTCGGCCACACCGTGGAACCGTTCGAGCCCCCGGTCGGCGAGCAGCTCCGTGCGCACTTCGAGCTCCTGTGGGCCGCCGGGGTCACCGCCCTGCCGATCGACCCGGACACGCTCGAGCCGTTCAACGCCGGCCTCCACGCGCGTGGGCGCGGCGCTCACGCCGGCGAGCTGCTGCAGGCGGTGACCGCCCTGCAGCAGGAGAGCCGCAGGATCGTGGGGGCGGCCCTGGCCTACGACGTCGTGCTCTCACCGACGCTCGCACGTCCGCCGCTGCGGATCGGCGAGCTCGACGGGCTCGAGATGGCCGCGCTGTTCGACGCGAACGTGGCCTACGTCGGGTACACCCCCGTGGCCAACATCACCGGGCAGCCGGCGGTGTCCCTGCCGCTCGGCTGGAGCAGCGACGGCCTCCCGCTGGGGGTCATGGTGACCGGCCGCCCGGCGGATGAGGCCACGCTGCTGCGCCTGGCCGGCCAGCTCCAGCAGGCGACGGACTGGACCGGCCGGCGTCCCCCACTCGCAGACGGACGCTAGAACGAGGCGGAGTGCAAGCCCATGCTCGTGGACAAGACCGTGCTGGTGACCGGGGCGTCGAGCGGCATCGGCCGCGCGTGCGCGGAGGCGTTCGCCGCCGCGGGCGCCCGCCTGCTGCTGTGCGCGCGCCGGGCCGACCGGCTCGCGCAGCTGGCCGCCGGGCTCGACACCGAGGTGCACACGTTCGCGCTCGACGTGCGCGACCGGGCGTCGGTCGAGGCTGCGTTCGCCGCGCTCCCGCCGGCGTGGCGCACGCCCGACGTGCTCGTGAACAACGCGGGGCTCGCCGCCGGCCTCGAGCCGCTGCCACAGGGCGACCCCGAGGACTGGGAGCGCATGCTCGACACCAACGTCAAGGGCCTGCTGTGGGTCACCCGGGCCGTCGTGCCGGGGATGGTGGAGCACGGCACCGGGCACGTCATCAACATCGGCTCGATCGCCGGCCGCGAGACCTACCCCAACGGTGCCGTCTACTGCGCGAGCAAGGCGGCGGTGGACCGCATCACCCAGGGGCTGCGCATGGATCTGCTCGGCACGGGGGTACGCGTGTCGACGGTGGACCCCGGTCTCGTGGAGACCGAGTTCTCACTCGTCCGCTTCCACGGCGACGACGAGCGCGCCGCCCGCGTCTACGAGGGGCTGCGCCCCCTGGTCGGCGAGGACGTCGCCGAGGTGGTCGTGTGGGTGGCCGACCGGCCGCCGCACGTGCAGATCGCGGAGGTGGTCGTGTTCCCCACGGCGCAGGCCTCGGCGACCCGGGTGCACCGCGCATGAGGGCACGGCGGCCCCGGTTGGTGGGGTGACCGGGGCCGCGTGCGTTGCGATGAAACCGCGTCCGCCTCCTCGCCGCGTGACCGGTGGCGCCGTGAGCCGTGGGCCCCACTCCTCACGGGGTGCCTGACCGCCGGGCAGGGACCTGCGCCGCATCCCGCCCGCCATAATCTCGCACCTCGCCACCAGGGGATCAAGGGCATGTGGCGGCGCGTGCGCGGTTGCGCCTACGCCGCCGCCGCGCAGGCCTCGAGGATCTCGTGCACGGTCGGGTTGACGAGGAAGCGGTCCGCGACCCGGACCGTCGGCACGATCTCGTCCCCGCCGGTGGCGGCTGTCACGAGCGCGGCCTGGGCACGGTCCTGCCAGATGTCCACGCTGGTGAACGGCACGCCGCGTGCGGCCAGCTCCCGCTTGAGCCGCTTGCAGTAGCCGCACATCGGCCGCCAGTAGATCGTTACCTCCGGCACGTCGTCGTCCTCCTCGGGTCGTGGGCCTGTAGGGCTGCAACGCCGGCGGGCGGCGCATCCTTCCCACCCTGGAGTAGCCCGGAACCCACCGGGGAACACCCGATGGATGCGGACCCACTGGTGCCGACCTGCAGAGGACGCGTGACCTACTCGCTCGTCGCGGTCTGCCCCCGCACGGCTCAGGTCGGCGTTGCCGCCATGACCGCCACGATGGGCGTCGGCAGGTTCGTCTCGCACGCGTGGCCGCGGGTCGGGGCGGCAGCCTCGCAGGCGTTCATGAACCCCTATCTCGCCATCGACGGGCTGACCCTGCTCGCTGAGGGGATGGACGCCATGGAGGTCTGCGAGACGCTCGTGGCCGACGATCCCGGCCGCGACGGCCGCCAGTTCGGGCTCGTCGCCCTGAACGGCATGGCGGCTGCCTGGACCGGTCCTGCGACAGGCGCCTGGAAGGGGCACCGCACGGGGGCCGGCTGGGCCTGCCTGGGCAACCAGCTGGCCGGCCCGGAGGTCATCGACGCCGCGGTCGAGGCGTTCCTCACCCGGCCCGAGGATGACCTCGTCGTCCGGCTCCTCGCCGCCCTCGACGCGGGCGAGGACGCCGGCGGCGACCGCAGGGGGCACCGGTCGGCGACGATCTACGTCGTGGACACCGAGGAGTACCCGCTGTGGGATCTGCGGGTCGACCAGGCCGAGGGGCCCCTTCCCGCGCTGCACCGGCTCTACCACGCCTACGAGCGCGACCTGCTCGAGCAGGTGCGCAGGATGCCCACCCGCCGGGACCCGATCGGCGGCTTCGACTTCACGGCGCTCGACGACACCGTGTAGCGACGGCGGCTTGGTCGGCGACCGGCGACACCGGGCAGCGACGGGAGCTCACGCCGGGGCTTCGACGCGGCCTTCGTCGGCGCTCTCCACGCGGGCGAGCTCGCCGCGCGGCGCGATGCGCCAGAACTGCTCGCTGCGCGCCGGCCAGTCCGCCAGCAGCGCCGCGGCGAGCGGCGAGCCGGTGAGCTCGGCGTGGCGCTCGAGCAGGCCGCGCAGGCGGGCCATCTGCGGTCCGTCCGGGCGGCGCGCCTCGACGAGCTGGCCGTTGACGCGCGCGAGGATCTCGCTCGTCTCGTCGAGCACGAAGCACTCCCCGCCGGTCATGCCGGCACCGACGTTGAAGCCGGTGGGGCCGAGGATCGCGACCGAGCCGCCGGTCATGTACTCGCAGGCGTGCTCGCCCACCCCCTCGACCACCGCTGACGCCCCGGAGTTGCGCACCGCGAAGCGCTCGCCGGCACGCCCGGCGATGTACAGCTCACCCCCGGTCGCGCCGTACAGCAGCGTGTTGCCGGCCAGCACCGGACGGTAGTCGCCATGGCCGGGGACCCCGGTACCGTGCACGCGATCGTTCGCCGGCGGGCGGATCACGATGCGTCCCCCCGCCATGCCCTTGCCGACGTAGTCGTTGGCCTCACCCGTGAGCATGAACTCCACCCCGCCGGACAGGAACGCGCCGAAGCTCTGCCCCGCCTGTCCGTCGAAGCGGACGGTGACGCTGCCGGGCGGAGCGGTCCCGCCCAGCGAGGGGTCGCCGTACTCGAGGCCGAGCGCGCCGCCGAGGCGGGCGCCGACCGTGCGGTCGGGGTTGCGGATGTCGTAGCGCAACCCGAGCATCGTGCCGTCCCACAGCGACTCGAACGCGTCGTCGAAGACCCGGTCCCCGAGCGCGCTGCGGGGCGCTGAGATCGGCAGCGACTCGACGTAGCGGCGGGGGCCCTCCGCGCCCGGCTCGGCGAGCAGCGGTGTCACGTCGAGCATGCGGGCGCGCACGTGCCCGGGCAGGTCCCGGCGCGCCAGGAGGTCCACGCGCCCGATCGCCTCGTCGAGCGAGCGCACCCCCAGCCGCGCGAGGCCCCGGCGGACCTCCTCGGCCACGAACAGCATGTAGGCGGCGACCATCTCGGGGGTGCCCGCGTACTTGTCGCGCAGGTCCCGGCGCTGCGTCGCGATGCCGACAGGGCACGTGTCGCGGTGGCACGCCCGCGCCATGATGCAGCCCTCTGCGATGAGCGCCGCGGTCCCGAAGCCGTATTCGTCAGCGCCGAGCAGCGCCGCGACGAGCACGTCGCGGCCGGTCTTGAAGCCGCCGTCGACCTGCAGGCGCGCGCGCGAGCGCAGCCCGTTGCGCACGAGCGTCTGCTGGGTCTCGGCCAGGCCGAGCTCCCAGGGCAGGCCTGCGTGCTTGATCGACGACAGGGGCGAGGCGCCGGTGCCGCCGTCCGCCCCCGAGATCTGGACCTTGTCCGCGAGGCCCTTGACCACCCCCGCGGCCACCGTGCCGACGCCGACACAGGACACGAGCTTGACGCTGACCGACGCGAACGGGTTGACCTGCTTCAGGTCGTAGATGAGCTGGGCGAGGTCCTCGATGGAGTAGATGTCGTGGTGCGGCGGGGGCGATACGAGCGGCACGCCCGGCTGGGTGTGGCGCAGCCGCGCGATCAGCTCGGTGACCTTGTGCCCCGGGATCTGGCCGCCCTCGCCCGGCTTGGAGCCCTGCGCCATCTTGATCTGGATCTCGTCGGCATACGCGAGGTAGGTCGGGGTGACGCCGAAGCGTCCGCTCGCCACCTGCTTGGCGCGGGAGTTGCGGTCCCGGGCGGAGCCCCGCGTCGCGAAGCGCTCCGGATCCTCCCCGCCCTCGCCGCAGTTCGACGACGCTCCGAGCATGTTCATCGCGATCGCGAGCGTCTCGTGGGCCTCGGGCGAGAGGGCACCGAGCGACATCGCGCCCGTGAAGAAGCGCTGGACGATGCTCGCCGCGGGCTCGACCTCGGCGAGCGGCGCCGCCTCGGCGGCAGGGACGAGGTCCAGCAGGTCACGCGGCTCCGAGACCGGGCGGTCGTTCACGAGCCGTGCGAACTCCTCGTAGAGCTCGTAGCGGCCCTCCGCCGTCGCCTGCTGCAGCAGCGCGCTCGCGTGGCGCTGCCTCGGGGTGGCGTCGCCCGTGCCGACGCCGAGCGGCCCGTGGTCGCCCTCGAGGCCGACCAGCCGGTGGAAGGCGTCGATCACGGCGTTGTTCGTGGCGTGGTACTCGCCGCCCTTCTTCGCCTTGTAGAAGCCGGGGCTGTCGAGCTTGGCGTCGGCCACCCAAGCGGCGGCGTGGCGGGCGAGCGCGTCCTCGCCGAGCTCGCGCAGCCCGATCCCGCCGATGCGGCTCGGCGTGCCGCGCAGGCACGTGTCGACGACGTCGGCCCCGAGCCCGACCGCCTCGAAGATCTGCGCCGACCGGTAGCTGTCCAGGGTCGAGATGCCCATCTTCGACATGATCTTCATCACGCCGTCGCGGACCGCGTGGCGGAACGCCTCCTGGGCCTCCCCGGGGCTTGCCGCATCCCGCCCGAGCCGGCCGGCGTTCGCCAGCTCGGCGATCGACTCCATGACCAGGCGCGGGCACACGATGTCCGCGCCGTAGCCGAGCAGGCAGGCGAACGTGTGCGTCTCGCGGGCGTCGTCGGTCTCGCAGACGAGGCTCGTCTTGGTCCGCAGGCCGGCGGCGACGAGGCGGTGGTGGATCGCCCCGACAGCGAGCAGCGCCGGCACCGGCACCCGCTCGGCGTTCGCGCTGCGGTCCGAGCAGATGAGGATGGACGTGCCGGCACGCACCGCGTCCGCGGCCTCCTCGGCGAGCCCGGCCAGCCGCAGCGCGAGCCCGCCGGGCCCGTCGCTGACGGGAAACGACGCGTCGAGCCCGGTGACGCGGAACGCGATCTCGGGGGCCAGGACGAGCTCCTGCAGGCCCTGGGGGTACATGATGAAGCCGTCGAGCGCGAGCAGCCGCGCCGCCTCCGGCACCTCGGACAGGATCGGGTGGCGGGGCCCGATCTGGGTGCGCAGGCTCATGACCTGCCACTCGCGCAGGTGGTCGATCGGCGGGTTGGTCACCTGCGCGAAGCGCTGCTTCATGAAGTGGTAGACGGTGCGCGGGCGCTCGGCGAGCACCGCGAGCGGGGTGTCGTCGCCCATCGACGAGATCGGCTCCTTGCCCTCGTTCGCCATCGGGCGCACGACGGTGGTCTCCTCCTCCTTCGTGTACCCGGCGGCGATCTGGCGCGCCAGGAGGTCCTCCGCGGCGTCGCCCACCGGCCGGCCGTGGCCGACCTTGCGCTGGTGCGCGCGCAGCCACTCGCCGTAGGGTCGCCGGGCCGCCAGCATGTGCTTGAGCTCGGTGTCCTCGATCAGGCCCCCCACCCGCGCCGCCGGCGCGACGGTGCGCGCGGCGTCGTCGGCCAACCCTGGGTCGACGAGCAGCGCCTGGCCGGGGCCGAGGCGCTCACGCCGCACGGCACCACGCCCGTCGAGGGGCACCGCGCCCACCTCGCTGGCACACACCACGGTGCCGTCCTCGCACACGAGATAGCGCAGCGGGCGCAGCCCGTTGCGGTCGAGCTGTGCCGCGATCCGCCGCCCATCGGTGAAGACCACGCCAGCCGGCCCGTCCCACGGCTCGACGAGCGCGGCGTGGTAGCGGTAGAGGTCCTGCACGGCGGGCGGCAGGTCCCTGCGCCCCTCCCACACCTGCGGGATGAGCATCGCCATCGCGTGCGACACGTGCCGCCCGCCGTGCACGAGCAGCTCGAGGACGTTGTCGAGCTTGGCAGAGTCGCTCGCGTCGGCTTCGATGAGGGGTTGCAGCAGCTCCTCACCCCCAGGCTGGCCGTCCGTCCCGACGCTGCCGGCGAGCTCCGGCCAGTCCGCGCCCAGCCGCCCGACCCGCGCCTGCATGAGGTTGACGTTGCCCTCGATCGTGTTGATCTCGCCGTTGTGGCACAGGAAGCGGAACGGCTGCGCCCGCTCCCACGTCGGCAGCGTGTTGGTCGAGTAGCGCTGGTGGAACAGCGCGAACCAGCCGGCCACGTCGTGCCTGGCGAGGTCGGGATAGAACCCGGCGAGCTGGTCGGCCGCGCTCATGGCCTTGTACGTGATGGTGCGGAAGCTCCACGAGGCGAAGTAGGCGTGCACGTTCGCCTCGCGGCAGGCGGCCTCCGCGCGCCGGCGGGCGCTGTAGCAGTGGCGCTCGGCGGTGCCCTCGTCCATGTCCGCGGGCCGGGCGAACAGCGCCTGCTCGATCCGGGGTAGCGACGCCCGGGCGACCTCGCCGAGCGCAGCCGGCTCGACCGGCACGGCGCGCCACCCCAACGGCGCGAGCCCCTGCGCCTCGAGGCCAGCGGCCACC
>SKPY01000228.1 GCA_007119305.1 Nitriliruptorales bacterium | reverse complement strand
CGCGTTGGCCCGTTACGTGGATACGATCGCCCGCCTGTGGGAGGTGGTGGGGCCACTGGGGGCAGGCTTCTGCTACGACACCTGTCACGCGCACGCAGCCGGCGAGGACGTGGTCGCAGCCGGCGAGCGCCTGCGCGCCATCACGGGGCGCATCGATCTCGTGCACTGCAACGATTCCAAGGATGCCCGGGGCAGCGGCCGGGATCGTCACGAGCACCTCGGCCAGGGACGGATCCCGCCTGAGGCGCTCATCGAGGTCGTCCGGCAGGCCGGCGCCCCGGTGGTGTGCGAGACTCCCGGACCGGCTGAAGCCCAGGCGGACGATCTTGCCTGGCTGCGCGCGCGGCTCGGTTGACGGGCGCAGTCCCGCAACCCGCCCCTACTTCTTCTTGTACAGGGTGGGTGCCCGGCCGGGGCCGCGGTGGTCGGGATCCGGCCCCACCTCGGTCAGGTTGCCGGCCTCGACCTCGGCCTGGACGACCTTGCGCACGACCGCCGGGGACGCACCGGTGGACTCCTCGAGTCGCTTCACCGTGAAGGTACCCCGCGGAATGGCCTTGCGGACGTCATCAGCGCTCACACGGCTGCGCCGGGCCCGGGACGTCTTGCGCGGCGCCGCCTTGCGTCCCCCCCGGACCCGGAACCCGGCACGGCGCAGGACGGCCGGTGGGACGCCCTCGCTCGCGAACGCCTCCGCCGTGACGCCGCGATCGTCCGCCCACTTCTTCGCGTGCTTGACAAAACCCTCTTCGTAGCGTTCGAGCGCTGGGGACTTGGCCTCCAGCAGTTGTTGTCGCAGCACGAGGCGTTCGACGTGGTCGTCGGTCTTGTCGATCTGACGCTCGAGCTGTGCGACTTCGTTCTCATCGCGCAGCGCCGAAGGATCTTTCAACGCGGTGAGATAGGTACGGACTGCCTGCTCCGCGGTGGCGGTCGCCATTTGTGCTCCTGGGGCTGTGATCGGAAACGGACGCAGACAGAATACCTATTCTTGCCGCTAGTGCGAAAAAGCAACAGCCCAATCAACTAATGCGCAGCGCGCTGGTCGCGTCCCATCTCGCGGGCGACCTTCAGCAGACGACCCGCCTCGACGTTGTATTGTGCGGCTTTATGCAGATCACCCTTTGCTCGGCACGTCCGCGCCCGCACAGCCAGCATGCTGGCCTGACGCAGCAGGTGCCGGCGCAGCTCGACGAGCGCGAGCTGGCCGGTGGTTGGTTGCGCGGGGTGCCGGTTCACAGCTGTCATCGTGGCTCCATGTGTACTTCTCGGATCTCTGCGTCGCGGGCTGAAGCGCGTGTGCCGGCGTGGCCGGCAAAGATTCTTCATCCCGGCACTGGCCAGATGGGCAAGCACGCTCCCCGTCCCGATAGGACAGAGTCATGGGCGTGAGCGAAGACGACGACAACGTGCTCGCGCCGCCCTTCCCTGAGGAGGTGGCAGCTGGCGTCCGCCGTGGCGACCCTGACGCTGTCGGTGCGGTCTACGTCTTCCTCGCGGACCGACTGCTCGGTTATCTCATCGCGCGGGTGAAAGATCGCGCCACTGCGGAGGACATCCTCGAGGCCACGTTCGTGGAGCTGTTGCAAAAAGGGCACACGATTCGCGGCGGGGCGGCCGCGATGAAGGTCTGGTTGTTCCGAGCGGCACAGTTCAACGTGATCGATCATGTGCGCAAGCAGCAACGGCGCCCCGAGGACCTGATCGACGACCCCGCAGCGGTCGACGTGGCCGACGACCGACGAGGTCCCGAGGAGGTCGCGGAGTCGACAGATCTTGCACGCATGGTGCGCACGGCAATGGGACAGCTCTCCGCTGAGCAACGCGCGGTGCTGTTGTTGCGTTACGTGAGCGAGCTGTCGGCGGCGGAGGTGGCCGCCGTGCTCGGCAAGACCAACGGGGCGGTGCGCAGCCTGCAGCATCGGGGGGAGCGTGCCCTCGCGCGTGCGCTCGGTGCTGCCTGGCAGGCCGCACCATCCGGCGGCTCGCCGACGTCCTCGGACGGAGAGGACTGACGCTGCATGCACTCCGACGATCATGTTGACCCGGTCGACTGGACAGCAGCCCGCCGGGACGCTCCGGCCGACGAGGAGCTCCGCGAGCTGGTCCACCGCTCGTTCGCCACGACGGTTGATGTCGACACCGCGGCCCGGCACCTGTGGGTGCTGCACCGGGTCGGTGCACACATGCAGCGGGCCCGGCGGACCCGGGTCCGGCAGGGCCTGGTCGTCGCGTGCCTGGCGCTCATGCTGTTCGCGACCTCCGGCGTCGCGGTCGCATTGAGCAACGGCGCACTGCCGGGCGAGGCGCTGTACCACGTGAAGCGCGGCGCCGAGAGCGTGCAGCTCCTCGTGACTCGGGCCCCGGAGGCCGACGCGCGGCTGAACCTCAGGTTCGCGCGGGTACGCCTGGGCGAGGCCGTCGCGGTCGCTGCCGTGCGCCCCCTGGAGCTGCCCCGCCTGTTCGGGGACGCAGCAGCGTCTGTCGAGCGGGCGGAGGAGGTGGGCGGCCCAGCGGTCGCCGCAGAGGCCACCGCGCTGCGCATGGAGGCGTCGGAGACGATCCTCGCGCTGTCCGGCTCGGTGGACGGTGAGGTGGCCCTCGCGCTCGCGGACGTCGAGCGCAAGCTCGGCGACGTGGCGGTCGCGCTGGAGCGCGACGCCGACGGGGACGGGGCCGCACAGGATTCCCCCGCACCGCCTCGCCGGCCGGTGGAGGCGCCCGAGCAGCGTCGCAGCGTTCAGCGGATCACTCCGCCGGCGACGCCGGATGCTCCGTCACCCCGCACCGGGGGGGAGGACAACCGCGACGAGGGCCCTGGCGGTTCTGGCGCTGACGCTCCTGTGCTGGCTGATCGTCCTGCGCCCGACGCGCCTGCGGATGACGGGCTGACCGCATCCGGTGCCGCGGACGAGCCGCCCAGTACCCCTCCAGCGGAGGCGCCCGCCGACGAGCCGGAGGGGAAGGAGCGCCCGTCCGTGCGGGACCTCGGCGCGCTGCTGGCCGAACGCCCGTCGGCTCCCGGGGACGCCGGCGAACCTGAGGCGGCGCAGCCGGACGGGGCGGACTCGTAAGACGCCTGAGAAGTGAGTGCGACCGGGTCGTCAGCGGGCGTTGAAGTACTTGGCCTCGGGATGGTGGACGACGAGGGCGTCGGTGGCCTGTTCGGGGTGCAGCTGGAACTCCTCGGACAGCTCGAGGCCGATGCGGTCCGCCTCGAGCAGTTCGAACAGCGGCCGGCGGGCCTCGAGGTCAGGGCAGGCGGCGTAGCCGAAGCTGTAGCGTGAGCCGCGGTAGCCCTGCCTGAACAGGGCCTCGACGGTGTCCGCGTCGTCGTCGGCGATGCCCAGCTCGACGCGGATGCGCCCGTGCCAGTACTCGGCAAGCGCTTCGGCCATCTCGACGCCGAGCCCGTGCAGGAACAGGTAGTCGGTGTAGCGGCCGGCTTCGAACAGCTCGGCGGCGCGCTGCGAGACCCGCGGGCCCATCGTGACCGCCTGGAACGCGATGACGTCGCGTTCGCCGGAGTGCAGCGGCCGGAAGAAGTCTGCGATGCACAACCGCCTGCCCTTCGTCTGACGGGGGAAGGTGAAGCGGGCCACCTCCTCGTCGCTGTCCGGTCCTGCCCAGACGACGACGTTGTTGCCGTCGCCGTTGGCCGGCCAGTAGCCGTAGACTGCCTCCGGCACGAGGATCGACTCCTGCCGGCAGAGCGCGAGCGTCTTGCGCAGGGCCGCCTCGGCTTCCGTGCGATCGTCGCGGCCGAAGCCCCACTGGTTGCGGAACAGGGCCGTGGTGTTCAGGTAGGCGGCGATCTCGTCGAGGGGGATGCCGCGCACGACACGCGAGCCCCAGAAGGGCGGGGTGGGGACGTCCACGTCCGTGGCCACGTCGCTGCGGGCCACGGCGGTGACGTCCGCCTGCTCGCGAGTGCCGCGCTCGGCCTTGCGCTCCGCCGGCACCCGACCCCAGTCATCGGGCCAGCCGCCGGACTCGGCGAACTTGACGAGCTCGTCCATCTGCTGCAGACCCGCGAACGCGTCCTTGCAGTAGAACAGCGGCCCGTCGTAGATGCGGCGCAGGTCGATCTCGACGTAGCCCCGGTTCAGCGCGGCACCGCCGAGCAGCACCGGGTAGTGGGACAGCCCGCGACGTCCCAGCTCCTCGAGATCCTCCTTCATCACCACCGTGGACTTCACGAGCAGGCCGGACAGGCCGATCGCGTCGGCGCGGAAGTCCTGCGCGGCGTCGATGATCGCGTCGATGGGCTGTTTGATGCCGAGGTTGCGGACGTCGTAGCCGTTGTTGGTCAGGATGATGTCGACGAGGTTCTTGCCGATGTCGTGGACGTCACCCTTGACGGTGGCGAGCACGATCCGTGCCTTGCCGCGGTCCTCGCTGGCCTCCATGTGCGGTTCGAGCTGCGCCACCGCGGTCTTCATCACCTCGGCCGAGGCCAGCACGAACGGCAGCTGCATCTGTCCCGCCCCGAACAGGTCCCCGACCACCTTCATGCCGGCGAGCAGGTGCGTGTTGATGATGTCGAGGGGGGTGATGCCCTCGGCGAGCGCCGCCTCGAGATCGGCAGCGAGGCCGTCGGCATGGCCGTCGACGATGCGACGCTCGAGCCGCTCGCCCAGCGGCAGGGCAGCGAGCTCCTCGGCGCTCGCCTTCTGCTCCGAGGCGCCCTCGAAGAGCTCCATCAGCCGGTGCAGGGGGTCGTAGCCGTCTGCGCGGTTGTCCTCGACGAGGTCGACGCAGACCTGCCGGACCTCGTCGTCGATCCGGTGCAGCGGCAGGATCTTGCCCGGGTGCACGATCGCAGCGTCCAACCCGCGCTCGACGGCGAGGTGCAGGAACACCGAGTTGAGCGCCTGCCGGGCCGCCGGCATCAACCCGAACGACACGTTCGAGACACCCAGCACGGTGTAGCAGCCGGGGATCTCCTCCTTGACGCGCTCGATCGCCTCCAGGGTGGCCAGCCCGTCACCGCGCAGGTCCTCGCTGCCGGACCCGAGGGGGAACGTCAGCGTGTCGAAGATGAGGTCGCCCGGCTCCAGCCCGTACTCGCCGATGCCGATCTCGGCGATCCGCTTGCACACGTCGACCTTCCAGTCGGCGGTGCGCGCCTGGCCCTGCTCGTCGATCGCCAAGCCGATGAGCGCCGCGCCGAACTGCCTGGCGAGCGCGAACAGCACGTCCGCCTTGCGCCGTCCGTCCTCCAGGTTGACCGAGTTGATGACGGCCCGGCCGCCGAGGCGCTTGAGCGCAGCCTCGACCACCGCCGGCTCGGTCGAGTCGATCACCAGCGGCAGCGTCGACTGGGTCGCCAGCCGGTCGAGCACCTGGCCCATGTCGGCGACGCCGTCACGTCCGACGTAGTCGACGGACACGTCCAGGGTGTGGGCGCCCTCACGCACCTGCTCGCGTGCCATCTGCGTGATCCCGTCCCAGTCGCCGGCCAGCAGCAGCTCGCGGAACCTGCGTGAGCCGTTGGCGTTGAGGCGCTCTCCGATGAGCAGGAACGAGTTGTCCTGTTCGATCGTGACCGGGGCGTACAGTGACGCGACGCTCGGCTGCCACTGCGGCTCGCGCGTGCGCGTGTGGTCGCCCTTGCACACCTCCACGACCTTGCGCAGGTGCTCGGGAGTCGTGCCGCAGCAGCCACCGACGATCTGCACACCGAACGCGTCGATGAAGTCGCGCTGGGCGTGGGCGAGCGCGTCGGGCGACAGGGGGTAGACCGTCTGCCCGTCGACCATCCGGGGGATCCCCGCGTTGGGGATCACGCTGATCGGCTTGCGGGACGACTGCGCCAGGTAGCGCACGTGCTCGCGCATGTCATCGGGGCCGGTCGCGCAGTTCAGTCCGATGACGTCGACGTCGAGCGGATCGAGCGCCACGAGGGCCGCGCCGATCTCGCTGCCCAGCAGCATCGTGTTGATGCCCTGCTCGATCGTCACCGACACCATGATCGGCACGCGCACGCCTTCGGCGTCCATCGCCTCGTGGCATGCCCAGATCGCGGCCTTGGCCTGCAGCAGGTCGAAGACCGTCTCCACGATGAACAGCTCCGCACCGCCGGCGAGCAGGCCCCGCGCCTGCCGTCCGTAGCCCGCGACCATCGTGTCGTAGTCGATGAAGTCGCTCTTGCGGGCTCCCGCTGCGCGACTTGAGCCTTGCGCGGGGCCCTTGCCGAGCGACAGCGTCGGCGAGCGGGTGCCCGGACCGATGGATCCCGCCGTCCAGCGGCGCCCCGGGACCTCGTCGCAGGCTTCGCGCGCCAGGCGGGCCGCCGCCTCGTTCAGCGCCTCGGTCTCCGCACCGAGGTCGTAGTCGTCGAGCACCCACGGCGCCCCACCGAACGTGTCGGTCTCCACCACGTCGCAGCCCACGGCGAGGAACTCCTCGTGGATGTCGCGCACCACCTCGGGCCGGGTGCGCACGAGCACCTCGTTGCAGCCCTCGAGCCCGGCGAAGTCGTCCGCGCAGAGCTCGCGCGCCTGCACGCTCGTGCCCATCGCGCCGTCGAAGACCACGACGCGGTCACGCACAGCAGCCAGGAAGTCGCTCATCACGCGACAATGGTAGGGCCTCGGGCAACAGCCATGCGGGGCTGTCCCGACGGAGCCTATACAGTTCCGGGTGCATCCGGCATGCTGAACGTGCCGGACCACACCGTATCCGGCAGGAGTACGAGCGATGGGCGAGTCGCACAACGAGGATGGCCTGAGCATCCGGGACGAGGACGAGGTCGATGCCTTCGAGTCGCCCGCTGCCGACGGCGCCGGTCCGCAGGATCGGCCTGCCGACGGGGACCTCGAAGCGCTGCGCGACGCCTTCGTCGAGGCGTTCAACGCCCGCGACCTCGACGAGATCGTCGGGCTCGTCGCCGACGACATCGAGTGTCCCGACATCCGCAACGGAGACGGCGTCGGCGCGCTCACCGAGGAGCTCGAGGCGATCTGGGAGCGCTCGCCGGGCGCGGTCCTCACCCGGGCGTTCCTCGAGGCTGAGCCCTGCGCGGTGGGCTGGCTGCCCGACGAGGAGGGCTCCTGGTCACGGGCGGCGCTCGTGTGCTTCGACGCCGAGGACGGTCTGCTCACGCTGGTGGAGCTCCCCGACGACGCCGACGCCCTGGACCGGGTCGAGGCAGAGGAGCCCACGGGCGAGGAGCTCGAAGAGTGGGCGGACTGGGCGGAGTGGGACCGCGGCGAGGAGACGTTCCCCCGCGGCCGGCGGTAGCCGCCCCCCAGCGGCTACCAGCGCCGTACGCGGCGATGGCGTGCGACCTTCACGCGCGCGTCGACGGCTGCGAGACCGCGTTGGCGTACGAAGACGGGGTTCAGGTCGAGCTGGTCGATCTCGGGCACGGCCTCGACGAGGGCGGAGAGGCGGAACAGCAGGGTCTTCAGGGCCGTCACGTCGACCGGGTCCGAGCCGCGGTAGCCGGTGAGCAGCGGGAAGCCCCGCAAGCTGGTGAGCATCTCCTCGACGTCGAGGTCGGTCAGGGGGTGGATCCGCACGGAGACGTCCTTCAGCAGCTCCACGAGCGTGCCGCCCATGCCAGCCATGAGCAGCGGCCCGAACGTGGGGTCGTGGGTGACTCCGACGACCATCTCGACCCCATCACCGACCATCTCCTGGACGAGGAAGCCGTGCTCCACGACGTCGGCGCGGCCCGCGGCCTCGAGGTCGCCGCGGATCTGACGCACGGCATCGGCCACCTGCTCCGGCCGTGCGAGCCCGAGCCGCACGCCCCCGAGCTCGGTCTTGTGCACGGGGGCGGCGGCCTTGACCGCCACCGGGCCGCCAAGCTGCTCCTGGGCCGCGGCAGCCTCGTCGGGAGAGTGCACCACACGCCCCTCCGCCGTGGAGATGCCGAACGCGCGCAGCAGCCGCTCGGTCTGCTCGGCGCCGAGCCACGCCTGCTCACGGCCTTCCGCCAGGGCCTCGGCGACGATCTGGCGTGCCGTGTCCTCGTCGGCGTCGTCGATCTCGCAGACGTGGCCCAGCGGTCGTGCGAGCCACTCGCCGTAGCGGCCCGCGCGGCCGAGCGCCTTCGCGGCGGCCTCCGGGAAGGGGAACGCCGGGATGCGAGCCTTCCGCAGCTCGTCGGGCACGGGGATCTCGGACATGAACACGCTGACGATCGGGATGGCGTCGCCGATGGCGCGCTGCGCTGCGACCATCTCGTGCGCGACGTCCTCCGCTCGCGTGATGACCGGAGGGATGAAGATGACGAGCAGCATGTCGATGCTCGGGTCCTCGGCGAGCACCCGCATCGCCCTGCCGTAGCCCTCGGCGGTGGCCGACGCGATCATGTCGACGGGGTTGCGGATCCCGGCCTCGGCGGGCAGGAACTCCTCGAGCCGCGCGAGCGTCTGCGCAGACAGCTCGGGCACGGACAGCCCATGCGCCTCGCACGCGTCGGCAGCGAGGATGCCCGGCCCCCCGCCGTTGGTGAGGATCGCCACGCCCTTGCCCGCGGGCGCCGGCTGGCTCGCGAGCACGGTGGCGACGTCGAACATCTCCTCGAGCGTGTCGACCCGGACGACGCCCGCCTGGCGGAACAGGGCTTCGACCGCGACGTCGCCGGCCGCGAGCGCACCGGTGTGGCTGGAGGCGGCCCGCACTCCTGCCTGCGACCGCCCCGACTTCACCGCCACGATCGGCTTGCTGCGGCCGATGCGGCGCGCGAGCCGACCGAACTTCCGTGGGTTCCCGAACGACTCCAGGTACAGCAGGATGACCGAGGTGTCCGCGTCGCTCTCCCAGTACTGGAGGAAGTCGTTGCCGGACAGGTCCGGCTTGTTGCCGACGCTGGCGAACGTGCTGAGGCCGACGTTCAGGCGGTTCGCCGCCGACAGGATCGCAAGGCCCAGGGCACCGGACTGCGACAGGAAGGCCACCTCGCCGGCGGGCGGGAAGACCTGGGAGAAGGTGGCGTTCATCCGGACGTCCGCGCTGGCGTTCAACACCCCCATGCAGTTCGGGCCGACGATGCGGATGCCGTGGCGGCGTGCCACCTCCATCAGTGAGCGCTCCCGCTCCAGGCCCCGCTCACCGATCTCGGCGAAGCCCGCTGAGACGATGACCGCGGCCTTCGTGCCGACCCGTCCCGCCTCCTCCACGACCCCCTCGACGTGGGGCGCAGGCACGCACACGATCGCGAGCTCAGGCACCGTCGGGCAGTGCGCCAGCGTCGGGTAGGCCGCCACCGACTGCACGTGTTCCGCGGTGGGGTTGACGGGGTACACGGGCCCCGAGAAGCGACCGCGCAGGAGGTTGTCGAACACGAGCCCACCGATCGAGCGCGGGTCCCGGCTCGCTCCGACGACCGCCACCGACGCCGGTGCGAGCACGCTCGACAGCGCGGCGATGGCCGCTTGCCGGTCCTGCTCGTCGACGCTGGAGAGGAACGCTTCGGTCGGGGTGGCGCGGAACTCCGTGTGCACCACCGACCCGTAGTCGCGGAAGGCTGGTTCCAGCCCTGCGTCGCGCATCATCTTCAGCATCTTCGCGTTCTCGCGCAGGACGTCGCCCTCGAAGCGGGTGATGCCGAGGTCCGCGGCCGGTTCCACGAGCGCCCGCAGCAGCGCGGTGCCGATGCCCCGCCCCTGCTCGGCGTCCTCGACCACCACCGCGAACTCCGCCGTGGCCGGGTCCTCCTCGAGGCGGTCGAAGCGGCTCACCCCCACGATCCGCCCGCCGGTCTCCGCGACGACCGCGAAACGGTCTTGCATGTCGACGTCGGTGAAGATGTTGATGCCCTCCCGGTCCATCTTCCGGGGTCCGAAGAACCGGAGCCGGATCGTCTCCGGCGACAGGCGCTGCCACATCTCCCACAGGGCGTCCGCATCGTCAGGCCGGATCGGACGCAGGTGCACCGTCCGGCCGTCGCGGAGCACCGCGTCGGTCGTGTAGGCATCGAGGTCAACAGCCATTTCAGCATGCTCCTTGT
>SKPY01000346.1 GCA_007119305.1 Nitriliruptorales bacterium | reverse complement strand
GGGCGCCGCGGTCGTGGTCGGCTGGCGGCACGCCTCACGCCTGGCGTTCACCCTGTCGATGGGTGCGGCTGCGGCCGCGCTCGTGCTGCTGCTCGCCAGCGGTCCCGCGCTCGCGTGAGGCGCCCGGAGCGGGCCGCCGCCCGGCGGACACGCCTCGAGGGGAGGCCGAAGCCCACCGAGCGGGGTGCGCGCGTCCGGTGTGATCGTCCCGGTCCCGGTCGGTGGGCTTCGCCCTCACCGTACGGCACAAGGCTGCCCGAACCGGGGAGGCGCGACACGCGCCCGGCGAACAGCAGTGAACCGGTGACGCGCGAGTCGCAACTCGCCATGTCACCGGTTCACCGGTTCACTTCCCAGATCGCCGGGTCTTGCTCCCCGGTTTCGGCCCTATCCGCGGTGGCCGCCGGAGCCCTGGACGACTCCTGTGCACCGGGGCTGCGAGGCGATCACTCCTCACCAACCCGACTACGCGGCTGACGTTAGGGTGCCGGGTGCCGGCCCGTCAAGGAAAAAGTGGCTGCTGTCCCGTCTGCCGCCCGGGACCGGCTGAGGCGTGCGTGGCCCGCGCTCTGCGTCCACAACGTCCACAGGCCGGCACGCGTCATCCACAGCCCACCTGTGGACGAACGGCGACGCAGGCAGTGGCTCCGGGCGGGGGCTACAGCCCGAGCGCGTCGACCACCGCGTCACGGGCGACCGCGCGCTGCTCGCCGCTGCCGAGGTCCTTCACGGTGACGACGCCGCGGTCGATCTCCGCCGGCCCGAGGACGAGGGCGTAGCGGGCGCCTGAGCGGTCCGCCGCCTTGAACTGGGCCTTCACGCTGCGCCCGTCGCAGGCGAAGTCGGTCGCCACGCCCGCCCGGCGCAGTGCGGTCGCGAGTGCGAGGGCCGCGCCCCGCAGCGCCGTGTCGGTCGCGACGACGAACGCCGCGACACGACCGGGCAGCGGGGGCTCGGCGCCCGCCGACCGCAGTGCGAGGACCGTGCGGTCGACGCCGAGGGCCCAGCCGATGCCCGGGAAGCGCTCCGGCCAGCCGAGGTCCTCGGCGAGCCCGTCGTAACGCCCACCGCCGCCGACGGCGTTCTGCGCGCCGAGGCCGGCGGCCTGGTACTCGAAGGCCGTGCGGGTGTAGTAGTCGAGTCCCCGCACGAGGTGCGGGTCGTGGGTGAGGGGCACGCCCTCGGCCTCGAGCAGCGTGACCACGGTCTCGTGGTGGTGCTTCGCGTCGTCGGAGACGTGGTCGGCGAGCACCGGTGCGTCGGCCATGATCGCGGCCATCCCGGGCGCCTTCGAGTCGAACGCGCGCAGCGGGTTCAGCCGGCGGCGCTCCTCGACCTCCGCCGGCAGCCCCGCGATCCCGTCGAGGTAGGCGTTCAGCCGCTCCAGGTAGGGTCCGCGGTCGGTCCGGTCGCCGAGCGTGTTCATGCGCACGGTCAGCACGTCGCGCTCGAGCCCGGCGCGCAGCAGGGCCTCCCAGCCCAGCAGCACGACCTCGGCGTCGAGGGCGGGGTCGTCCGAGCCGAACGCCTCGATGCCCACCTGGCTGAACTGGCGCTGGCGCCCGGCCTGCGGGCGCTCCTGGCGGAAGAACTCGCCGGCGTAGGACCACTTGACCGGCAGCGCCCCGGCGCGGGGCACACCGGCCTCCAGCGCGGCGCGCAGCACCCCGGCGGTGCCCTCGGGCCGCAGCGTCAGCGAGCGCCCGCCCTTGTCGGTGAAGGTGTACATCTCCTTCTGGACGATGTCGGTGGATGCGCCGACCCCGCGCGCGAACACCTCGGTCTGCTCGAACACCGGCACGCGCACCCGCTCGTAGCCGGCGAGTCGCGCCGTGGCGAGGAACGCCGCCTCGACGGCGTCGAACACGCGCGCCTCGGGCGGGAGCCAGTCCGGCGCCCCCTTCACTCCTTCGGGAACCTGCATGCCTCGATCGTAGCGGGCACGTGCACCACGCCGGGTTTCGGGGCCACGCGCCGGTGCCCGTACACTTGAGGGCACCGTGTCGAAACGAGAGCCCGTGAGCGCGCCTGTCCGCCAGCCGGTGCAGTCCGTCGATCGTGCCGCGGTCATCCTCGAGCTCCTCGCCTCACGGGGGTGGGCCGGCGTCACCGAGATCGGCCAGCACCTCGGCGTGCACAAGTCGACCGCCTTCCGGCTGCTCACCACCCTCGAGGCGCACGACCTCGTGGTGCAGCACGATGAGAGCGGCAAGTACGCGCTGGGCTTCGGCCTCGTGCACCTCGCCCGGTCGGTGACCAGCGGGTTCGACCTCAAGCGCCGGGCGCGGCTCGCCCTCGAGCAGGTCGCCGAGCACACCGGCGAGACGGTGATCCTCGCGGTGCTCGAGGGCCGTCACGTGATGAACGTGGACCAGATCATCCCGCGTTCGTCGTCGGTGGTCAGCATGAGCTGGCTGGGGCGGCGCACCCCGCTGCACTGCACGGCCAACGGCAAGGCCCTGCTCGCCTTCCTGCCCGAGCAGACCCGGATGCGGCTGCTCGAGCCGCTGCTGGAGCGGATGACCCCGCACACGATCGTGGACCACGCGCTGCTCGACAAGGAGC
>SKPY01000383.1 GCA_007119305.1 Nitriliruptorales bacterium | reverse complement strand
CCCTGCGCTACGCCACCCCGGCGCTCCTCGCCGGGCTCGTGGCGACCGCGGTCGCCCAGGGCGGTGGGCTCAGCGGCCTCGTCGTGCCCTCACCCCGCCTGCTCGCGGCGCTCGCCGCCGGCGTGGTGGCGTGGCGGACCAGCAACGTGCTCGCCACGATCGCCGTCGCGCTCGCGGCCTTCTGGACGCTGTCGCTGCTGTGGGGCTAGGCCGGCGAGCCGGCGTCGCCGGGCGGGGGCGTTCAGCCGTCGAGCGCCATCGTGTAGCAGACCGCCGTGCCCTCGAGCGCGCGGACACCGTCGGCGCGGGTCACCGACAGCGCGAGCGTGGTGATCGGCTTGTCCTCGCGGACGCCGGTGACCGTCGCCTCGCCGGTGATGTCGTCGCCGGGCCGCACGGGGGCGAGAAAGCGCAGGTCGAGCTGCAGGAACACCGACCCCGGCCCGGGCAGGTCCTCGGCGACGACCGCGTTCAGGATCGCGCTCGTCACCCCGCCCTGCACGACGATCTCGCCGAAGCGGCTGCGGGCCGCCGCCGCCTCGTCGTAGTGCAGCGGGTTGCGGTCGCCGCTCAGCTCGGTGAAGCGCTCGATGTCCGCGCGGGTCACCGTGCGCGTCCGCCGGGCACGCTGCCCGACCGCCGGCGCCCCGCCCGGCCAGACCTGCGACGTCCTCATCTGCATCCTCCTCATCTGCCGACGATCCCGCTGATAGCCCGACCTGGGACGCGTCCAGTATCCGCCCTGCACCGCCTCGCAGCCATGGGCAGGACACGGTCGGGATATAGGCAGGCGTCACCGAGCCCCGGCCCCCCGGTGCGGGCCATGCTCGGGACACGCCAGCCCACGACCCACCTGACAGGAGCCCGCGTCATGACGACCTCCGCCCCGACCCCCCACGACGCGATCATCGTCGGCGCCCGCTGCGCCGGCGCTGCGACTGCGCTGCTGCTGGCCCGCGCCGGCTTGCGCGTGCTCGTCGTCGACCGCGACCGGCCGGGCGCCGACACGCTGTCCACGCATGCGCTCATGCGCGGCGGTGTGCTCCTGCTCCAGCGCTGGGGGCTGCTCGACCGGGTGGTCGCGGCCGGGACCCCCGGGGTGCGGCGCAGCGTGTTCGTCTACGGCGACGAGCGGGAGGTGCTCGACCTGAAGCCCGTCGCCGGGGTCAGTGAGCTCTACTCGCCGCGGCGCACCGTGCTCGACCCGCTGCTCGTCGACGCAGCGCGCGCGGCCGGCGCCACGGTCCGCTACGGCGTCGCGGTGACCGACCTGCTCCGCGACCCTACGGGCCGGGTCGTCGGCGTCGTCGGGCGGCAGCGCGACGGACGGCGCTTCGAGGCGCAGGCGCCGCTCGTGGTCGGCGCGGACGGGCTGCGCTCGACCGTCGCACGGCGCGCCAACGCGCGGCTCGAACACCAGGGGACCTCGTCGGGGTCGTTCGTCTACGGCTACTTCGACGGGCTTGCCACCGAGGGCAACGAGTGGTTCTACCGCCCGGGCGGCGGCGTCGGGCTCATCCCGACGAACGGTGACCAGGTCTGCGTATGGGTGGGTGCACCGACGGCGACGTTCATGGCCGCGCGCGCTCGCGGGCTCGACCGGTGGTTCGACGAGCGCGTCGCCGCGGTCGCGCGGGACCTGACGGCGCGTCTGCGCGCCGCCCGCCGTGCCGGTCCACTGCGTGGGTTCCCGGGCGTGCCCGGGTTCCTGCGCCGGGCGGGTGGCCGGGGCTGGGCGCTCGTCGGCGACGCGGGCTCGTTCAAGGACCCGATCACCGCACACGGGATCACCGACGCCCTGCGCGACGCCGAGCTCCTCGCGAGGGCGGTCGTGCGTGTCCACCGTGACGGCGCCGACGAGGCCGAGGCGCTGGCCGCCTACCAGGCCACGCGCGACCGGCTGACGGTGCCGCTGCTCGCCGTCTCCGACGCCATCGCCGGCTACCGCTGGGACCTCACCGAGCTGCGTGCGCTGCTCATCGCCATGAGCGGAGTCATGAAAGACGAGGTCCGCGAGATCCTCGACCTGCCCTCACCCACCCTCGTCACCGTCTGAACCGTCTGAAAGGACCTGCCATGCCCGCGTCCACCGTGGCGGCCCCATCCGCGGCCGCCCTCGCGCGCGCGTTCGTCCGCTGCGTCGTCGACGGCGACCCCGCCCTCGGCGACCTGCTCGCCGAGGATGTCTGGCTGCGCTGCCTGCTGCCCCGCGAGCTCGTGGAGCACCACGACCGCGCCGGCACGCTCGCCACGATCAGCGGCTGGTTCGGCCAGGCCAGCCAGGTCGATGTGGAGGAGACCTTCCACCGCACGGTCGAGGGCCGCGAGCACGTCGGGTGGCGCTTGCGGCTGCTGCCCGACTGGCAGCCCGACACCTGGCACCGGATCGAGCAGGTCGGCTACGTCCGCGTCACCGACGGGCGCGTCCGCCGAATCGACCTGGTGTGCACCGGCTTCCACCCCCTCACCGATCCGGTGGATGAGCCTCGAACCCGTGGCCTGCAGCAGCGCCGTCGCATCCTGAGCATGTGAGCCCCGCGCCGAGAGGACCCAGCCTACCCGGGG
>SKPY01000468.1 GCA_007119305.1 Nitriliruptorales bacterium | reverse complement strand
GGCCCCACCACCGAGCTGCTGTGAGGACCCCACCGGCCGGCAGCACACCGTCCGCGAAACCGGCGCGAGGATTGCGGTGGGTCGGTCAGCGGCCGCAGTGCTTGCGATGCGGACGCACGCCGCGCTGACCTTGCCCGACGCGTGCTCGCCGGGCAGGATCAGGCAGGAGACGTAGCGCTGAGGAGGTGGGGCCGATGAGCCAGTCAGCGACGACGCATGCGCTGCGGCACAAGCAGGCGGTGGCCGGGAGCGTCGGGCTGGCCCTGCCCGTCCTCCTGGCGGTCATCCTGGCACTGCACCCACCAGCCTCCACGGAGCTCTACGACGACGGCGTGCGCTTCGTGCTGCACGTCGACGGCTTCTGGGTCGGCCTGCACGTTGCCGCCGCGGTGGTGCTGCTCGGCCTCCCGCTCGTCATCGGCGCCTGGGCGGACTCCGCCCGCACCCCCGCGGGAGCGCTGTTCGCCGACCTGGCCGCCAAGGTCTCGGTCGCCGGCGTTGCCCTCGGGGCCCTGCACCTCGTCGGCACGGACACGGTCACCTTCCTTGCCTACCAGGACACGCTTGCCGCAGGCGGGGAGGCGACGGCGACAGGCGCCGACGTGCTCCTGCGCCTGCATGCGGCCACACTCGCGGTCTGGACCGTCGTCCTGTTCGTGGCCGTGCCGCTGGCAGCGGCTATCTCCGCCTGGCTCGACGCGACGCGCGGATGGCAGTTCGTGCTGCCGCTGGCCACCGCTGCCCTCGCCGTCGCCGCGGTGACGGTGACGATGGTCGAACGGCAGTGGACGACGGTATCGGAGATGATCCTGTTCCGCTCGAGCGCGACGCTGCTGCTGGTGTGGGTCTTCCTGTGCGGCTTCACCCTCCGCCGTGCCGCTCGCCGAGCCTGAGCGAGACTGCGCCGCCGCCCGTTCCCGCTCACTCGCGCGCGTCGGCGCGCGGGTTGCCGGCGGACGGCTGGCCGTAGGACTGCAGCTTGTGCGCCACCAGGTCGATCTCCTCGGCGGGCAGGATGTGCGGCTCGCCGAGCGCGCTCGCCTGGGCGTGCAGCTGGCACAGCCACTCCAGGTACAGGCTGCGGGTGTACGCGTGCTGCAGGGTCTCCCCGACGGTGGTGGCGCCGTGGTTCTGCAGGAGCACGGCGCTGCGGCCATCCAGGCCGCGGGCGCTGGCGTCGGCGAGCTCCTGCGAGCCGTAGGTCGCGTAGGGGACCACGGGCACCGGACCGCCCAGCAGGGCGACCATGTAGTGCACGGCGGGCAGCTCGTCGGCGACCAGCGACAGCGCGGTGGCGGCGAGCGGGTGCGTGTGCACCACCGCGGCCACCGCCGCAAAGCGCCGGTACACCGTGGTGTGCATGGGCACCTCCACGGACGGCCGCAGGTCACCGTCGACCTGCCGGCCGTCGAGGTCGATGACGCAGACGTCCGCGGGGGTCATGCGCTCGTAGTCGACCCCGCTGGGGGTGATGGCGATCAGGTCGTCGCAGCGCACGCTGACGTTGCCCGACGTCGCCACGGTCAGCCGGTCGGCCAGCATGCGGCGGGCGCAGTCGGCGACCTCGGCGCGGGCTGTGTCACAGAGCATGCGGTCGCCTGCCGGCGGCGTGCGCCTGCGCCCGCAGGTCGGCGATCCCCTGCGCGAAGGAGGGGTAGCGCCACAGCGCGGTGCCGGCCACGAACGTGTCGGCGCCGGCGGCCGCGGCGCCTGCGACCGTGTCCGGGCCGATGCCGCCGTCGACCTCCAGCTCGATGTCGTAGCCGCTGCGGTCGATCAGCGCCCTGGCCGCCGCGATCTTGGGCTCCATCGAGGCGAGGTAGGCCTGCCCGCCGAAGCCGGGGTTGACCGTCAGCACCAGCAGCACGTCGATGCGGTCCAGCGCGTGCTCGACCAGCTGCAGCGGCGTGGCCGGCGACAGCGCGACGCCGGTGCGCGCGCCGAGCTCGCGGATCCGGCCGTACGTGTGGTGGGGCTGCCGCAGCGTCTCGGGATGCACGAGCACCAGCTCGCAGCCGGCCTCGACGTAGCGGGGCAGCAGCTCCTCGGGCCGCACGCACTGCAGGTGGGCCTCGAACGGGATGGCACAGCTTCTGCGGCAGGCGGCGATGACGTCGGGGCCGAACGTCAGGTTCGGCACGAAGTTGCCGTCCATGACGTCCCACTGGATGCGGTCCGCGCCCGCGGCCTCGAACGCCTCGCAGTCGGCTCCGAGCCGCGCGAAGTCCGCAGTGAGCACCGACGGGACGATCAGCGGTGGCCGTTGTCCACGTGCCCCGGCGTGTGTCGGACGGTCGAGCATCTCATCCATCGGCGTGCTCCTGGCGCAGGCTGCGCCGCGGGGGCGTTCGCACCGCGGCGGCCTGCCGGAAGCCTCGCACACGAGACCGGGCGCGGGCGAACGGCCGGAATCACGGGGCCGTTGGACCCGGGCGCCAGCTCCGGCCTGGCTGCATCCTCGTGCGCATGAGCCGACGCCCCATCCCTGCCGCCGTTCCGGCCGGCGTCCGGCGCCGCCGCGGCTACTGGGCGGTGCTGCTCGGCGGCCTGCTCGCCGTGTCGCTGGGCG
>SKPY01000107.1 GCA_007119305.1 Nitriliruptorales bacterium | reverse complement strand
TGCAGGCGCTCGTGTCGTTCGTGATCGCCTGGACCGACACGGTGCTGCGCGCAGCAGCGGGCGACAAGCTGACCGCGCTGCCCCGCATCGAGGAGGCGCTGCGGCGGCGCCGTGCCGAGCAGGGGCCCGGGGAGCGCTTCCTCACCCAGCTCGTCGGCCTCGACCTGACCCCCGGGGCGATCCGCGAGGCACAGGCGTTCTGCGACGCGGTGCTTGCCGCGCGCGGCCAGGAGGGCCTCGACCGCGTGTGGCGCGACCGGGCGTTCCTGCCGACCGGCGACGAGCTCGCCGAGCCGAGCCGCTGGCTCGTGCGCATGGCCGCCGCCGAGCTCGACGACGGCGACGCGTAGCAGGTCTCGCGCGACCGCGTCCGCAGCGCGCACGCCCCCGGCGAAGAATCTCGGATCCACAACGACGCGGCGTGTGTTTTGGCTGGTCAGTGTGCGCGCCGGACCCGGCGGTGGCGTGCGACGGCGGTCTTGTCCACAGTGGTTGTCCACAGCCTCAGCCCGCGAACCTGCTGGTCGCCCGCGCCTTGTCCACAGGGCTGTGCACAGGGCCGTGGACGCCTTGGTTGACGGGCTCTCGGCGGCCGCCCTACAGTCTGCGAGCGCATTCGGCTCCGGTGTTCGCGGATCCGTGCTCCAAGGGGAAGGGAGGACGGGACTGCGGCTCGGGGCCGTCTGCGTCTCCGCCGGTGAACCGCGCCGCTTTGCCCGGCCCCCTACCGCTCGGTAACCTCGGTGCGTAGCGTCCGCCGGCAGGTCCGGCGCGACGTGCTGCGGCTCCCACGAACCGAGGAGGCAGGCGCATGACCAGCGCGTTGCGCACCCTAGTCGACACCGCCCTTGATCCCGGCGCCGCCCCCGAGGACATCGCCGCTGCCCCGCTGCCCGAGCACATCCGTGCGGCTGTGGTGCGCAAGTCCGAGGAGAACATGTTCGCCGGGCTGTCCAGCGCGGAGAAGGATCCCCGCAAATCCCTGCGCGTCGACGAGGTCGAGGCGCCGCCGCTGGGCCCGACCGAGGTCCTGATCGCACCCATGGCCGCGGCGCTCAACTTCAACACCGTGTGGACCTCGATCTTCGAGCCCGTGTCGACGTTCCGGTTCCTCGAGCGCTTCGGCAAGGAGAGCGACCTCGGCCGGCGCCACGACCTGCCCTATCACATCGTGGGCTCGGACGCGGCGGGGGTGGTCGTGCGCACGGGGCCGGGCGTCACCCGGTGGAAGCCCGGTGACCGCGTCACCGTGCACTGCAACTACGTCGACATGGAGGGTCCCGAGGGCCACGACGACTCGATGATCGACGCGAGCCAGCGCATCTGGGGCTTCGAGACGAACTTCGGGGCGATGGCCGAGCTCGCCATGGTGAAGGCCAACCAGCTCATGCCGATGCCCACCCACCTCACGTGGGAGGAGGCGGCAAGCCTGTCGCTCACGCTCGCCACGAGCTACCGCATGCTCGTCTCGCCCAACGCCGCCGGCATGAAGCAGGGCGACATCGTCCTCGTCTGGGGCGCCACCGGCGGCCTCGGCGGCTACGCGGTGCAGCTCGTCCGCAACGGCGGCGGGATCCCGGTCTGCGTCGTGTCGAGCGGGGATAAGGCCGACCTGCTCGCATCGCTCGGCGTCGAGCGCATCATCGACCGCAAGGCCGAGGGTTTCGAGTTCTGGGACGGCGACGAGCAGCAGCCCTCGGAGTGGCGCCGGTTCGGGAAGCGGATCCGGGAGCTGACGGGCGGCGTCGACGTCGACATCGTCTTCGAGCATCCCGGGCGCCAGACCTTCGGCGCCAGCGTCTTCGTCGCGAAGCGGGGCGGCACGATCGTCACCTGCGCGTCGACCTCGGGCTACCTGCACGAGTACGACAACCGCTACCTGTGGATGAACCTGAAGCGCATCGTCTCCAGCCACTTCGCGAACTACAAGGAAGCCTGGGAGGCCAACCGGCTCGTCGACCTCGGGATGATCCACCCCATCCTCACCCGTACCTACGCGCTCGAGGAGGCCGCCGAGGGCGCGTGGGCGATGCACACCAACGCCCACACCGGCAAGCTCGGGGTGCTCGTCAACGCGCGCGCGGAAGGCGAGGGCGTCGCAGATCCCGACAAGCGCGCGAGCCTCGCCCACCACATCGAGGCGTGGAAGCGCCTGACCTGAGCAGCCGGCGGGCGTCAGTCCGCGATGCAGGGGTCGGCCCGGGCGTCAGTCCGCGCGGCAGGGGTCGGGCCGTGCGTCAGTCCGCGATGCAGGGGTCGGCCCGCGTCGGCTCGCCGCTGCGGGCATCGACCGCCGCCGTCGCCTCGAAGCTGACCGTCGCGGTCCACTGCGGCGGCTCGGTCCAGCGCTCGCCGTCCCACGCGGCGGGGGCCCCGCTGGCGTACAGCACCGTCCCCGGCGGCGCGCCCACCCCACACTCGTCGAGCGTCGGCTCAGCGGCGTCGATCAGTGCGGAGGGGTCGAGCAGCCCGTCGGGGTCCGGCACCTCGGCGAGTGCCGGCTCGGGCACCGCCGATAGCTCCAGCCCCTCGAGGGTGGGCTGTTCCTGGCTCGTCCCCTCGGCTGACAGCTGCACGACGAGGAACCGGTCGGCGTCGGGCGCCAGGTACGTCACCGACGCCTCGCGCCAGGCGCCGTCACCGTCGAGGTTGACCAGGACCTCGGACACCACCGGCGCGTTCTGCCACTGTGCTGCCGTGGAGTGCAGCGCGGTGAACAGCTCGTCGAGCGTGGCGGGCAGCGCCTGGTCGGGCGAGCCGACGGGGTCCGTGGCGGCCTCCCCGCCGATCGGCGCGTCGTCGTCGCCGAGATCGGTCGGCTCGACCGGCTGGCACCCGAGGGCGAGCAGGACGAGAACGGCCGCGAAGCACAGGCCAGCGCGTGAAGCCATCGGCGCCAAGTGTAGGTGCCTGGATAGGCGGCGCAGGTGCCCGGAGACGCGGCCAGGCGCCCGGCGCGCCCGGCCCGCCCGACGTATGGTCGGTGGAAGAGTCAGAGCACGGGCCAACCCTTGCGTCGCGGAGCTGATCATGAGCGAGCCCCGTCAACCCGGACCTGCGCGCGATCCCGGGGCAGGGGGTCCTGTCGGCCCCGGATCGACTGAGTCGCAGCCCGCCGGACCCCATTCGGCTCCCCCCGAAACCCCTGCGCCCGACGCGACGCACCCTGAGCCCGCCGGGCCCTACTCTGCTCCCCCCGAACCCCCTGCGCCCGACGCGACGCAGCCCGAGCCCGCCGGGCCCTACTCTGCTCCCCCCGAACCCCCTGCGCCCGACGCGACGCAGCCCGAGCCCACGCCCGGCTGGACACAGGCCGAGCCCGCCGGAGCCTCTTCGACTCACCCCGAGCCCCCCGCGCCACCGCGCCGCGGCCTCGTCGTGCCCGCGCTCGTCGCGGCGCTCGTGGCGAGCCTTGTGACGTTGAGCATCGCGGTACCGACCACCATCGCCCTGCAGAACGCCGCAGCGCCCGACCAGCCGGCACCGGCCGAGCCCGCGGCCGCCCCGCCGGAGACGGACGCCACCATCGCCGACATCGCGGAGATGCTCCTGCCGGCGGTCGCCCGTGTCGACGTCGCGACCGCACGCGGGGAAGGCTCAGGGTCTGCGGTCGTGTACCGGGCGGACGGCTACCTGCTGACCAACGCCCACGTCATCGGCGGCGCCGACGAGGTCGAGGTCACCCTGCCCGACGGGTCGACGCTCGCTGCGGAGGTCGTCGGGGCCGATGAGTTCAACGACCTGGCCGTGCTGCGCGTCGACATCGGCCAGGTGCCGGCCGGTGAGCTGCCGCTCCCCTCCTACGCGACCGAGCTGCCGAGGGTGGGAGAGACCGCGATCGCGATCGGTTCGCCCTTCGAGCTGGACGGCTCGGTCACCGCGGGGATCATCAGCGGCCTTGGTCGCGACATCCCCGGCACCCAGCTGCGCGATCTCGTGCAGACCGACGCCCCGATCAACCCCGGCAACTCCGGCGGTGCGCTCGCCAACGACCGCGGCGAGGTGATCGGCATCAACACCGCGATCCTTGGGGAGCCGGGAACCCGGGGCAACATCGGCATCGGCTTCGCCATCCCCATGACCACCGCGGCGCCCATCGCCGATGACCTCATCGAGCACGGCTTCGTGCGCCACGCGCAGCTCGGGGTGCAGGCCCAGGACATCGATCCGCGCGTGGCCGAGGCCTACGGGCTCGGGGTGCGCGAGGGGGCGGTCGTCGTCACCGTGGCACCGGGCACCGCGGCCGAGGACGCCGGTCTCGCCCGCGGTGACATCATCACCGCGGTGGGAGATGAGGAGATCAGCGGCACGCTCGACCTCGTGGCGGTGATCCGCCAGCACGACCCCGGCGACGAGGTCGACGTCACCTTCGTGCGCGCGGGCGAGGAGCAGACCGTGACGGTGACGCTCGGCGAGGCCGACTCCGGGCTCTGAGGACGGCCCGGGCGCGGCCCGCAGCGGGGACGCCGGCAGTAGTTGTGACGCAGCCGGGCCCAGCCTCGGATGCGCGCGCGGCCGGCCCAGCCTCGGATGCGGCGCGCGGCCGGCCCAGCCTCGGATGCGGCGCGCGGTCGGCGGTGCAGCCTCGCTCCGGTCTCCGATGGCGGCGCGTGGCGGGTGCGCCGCTATCCTGCGAGCATGCCCGATGATGACACCAAGCGCGCCGTCCGTGTGACCGCCGACCGGGTCCTCTGCGCGCCCCCGGGCGACGAGGACCGCACCACCAAGGGGGGGATCCTCATCCCCGCGACGGCGAAGTCGGCCGACCGGCGCGGAATGTGGGCGGAGGTGACCGAGGTCGGGCCACTCGTGCGCAACATCGAGGCGGGCGACAAGGTGCTGTTCCTGCCCGACGCGGCCATCGAGGTCGACGTGCGGGGCGAGATGTTCTTCATCGTGCGCGAACGCGACGTCCACGCCGTTGCCAGCGGCGAGCGCGAGCCGGGCAAGACCGGCCTCTACCTCTAACTGCTGCGCCGTCGGCTCGAGGATGCAGCGCCCACGCGGCAACCTCCCACCACCCCACCCTCAACCGCGCCCCACCACCCGACGATGCAGCGCCGGCGCCGCAAGACTGAAGCGCGGGGGCGGGTTCAGGGGCCTGGGTGCAGGAGACGGCCCTCCATGCCGCCGGCGACGACCATGACCTGGCCGGTGACGTGGCTGGCCACCGGTGAGGCGAGCCAGACGACGGCAGCGGCCACCTCGTCGGGGGTAGCCACCTTGCGCAGCGGCATCGTCGCGGTGACGCGTTCGACCGCGGCCTCGTCGAGGTTGCCGGCCGTCATCGGGGACACGGTCCAGCCCGGGGCGACGGCGTTGACCCGGACCTCGCCGTAGCGGGCCGCCTCGTTCTTCAGGCTGAGCAGCAACCCGCCGCTGATCCCCGCCTTCGACGCCGCGTAGTCGGCGTGGCCGGCTTCGCCGAACACCGCAGCCGTCGAGGACACGAGCACGAGGGAGCCGGCTCCGCCCGCGCGCGTGTGGCGCAGGTACGCCCGGCAGGTGAGGAACGTGGCGGTCAGGTTCGCCTCGACCGTGGCCCGCCACCGCTCCAGGGGCAGGTCGGCGACGTCGACCTGCTCGCGCGGCCACACCCCGGCGTTCGCGACCGCGACGTCGAGCCGCCCGAGCGCACCGACGGCGGCCGGCACGAGCGCGTCGACCTGGGCCTCGTCGCGCAGGTCCGCGCCCAGGGTGACGCCGCCGATGTCCGCCGCGAGCCGCTCGGCTGCCGCGCGGTTGCGGTGGTAGTGCACCGCGACGCGGGCGCCCTCCACCGCGAACGCCCGCGCCGTGGCGCTTCCGATGCCCCCCGAGGCGCCCGTCACGAGCACCCCCTGACCGTCGAGACCGAGATCCATGCGCGCCTCCCACGCCGCCGTGCGCGAGAGCCAAGCACGTCGCGCCGCTGCAGTCACGTCCGCACACCGCGGTAAGGTGAGGCCGCCATGAGCACTGTGACCACGCCGCGCCGCGCTCCCGTGCCGTCGCTGTCTGCCGAGCGGCGCTGGTGGGACGCCGGCGCGGTCGTCGCCGGCGTCGACGAGGTGGGCCGGGGGGCATGGGCGGGCCCGGTCACGTACGCGGCCGTGGTGCTGCCCCGCCACCGCCGCCTCTACAAGCTGCGGGACTCGAAGGTGCTCACGCCCGCCGAGCGCGAGCACCATGCCGCACGCATCCGGGCGGTGGCCCTCGCGCTCGGCATCGGCCATGCCGGAAACGACGAGATCGACCGGCTCGGCATGACCCGCGCCATGCAGCTCGCAGCCGGGCGCGCGCTCGCAGCCCTGCCGCTGCGGCCCGACGTGTGCCTGCTCGACGGGAACTGGGACTTCCTGCGGGGCCACGGCACGCACAACGAGCTCTTCGTGGGCGGTGACGGGCGCTGCGCGTCGATCGCCGCCGCGTCGATCGTGGCCAAGGTCACCCGGGACGCGCTGATGCGCCAGGCCTGCCCCGGCTATCCCGCGTACGCCTTCTCGGACAACAAGGGCTACCCCACCCCCACGCACCTGGAGGCGCTCGACCGCTGGGGCCCGTGTCCGTTGCACCGTCACAGCTGGACCCCGATCCAGGCGCGCACGCACCCGCGCCTGCCGCTGTGAGCGCCGCCGACTATGCCCGCACGGCTCGTAGCACACCCGCAATGGGGCGCCGCCGACGCTACAGCACGGCTCATAGCGCACCCGCACTGCGGTTTCGCCAGCGCTGCCCGCCCCGCTGGCGCGTTCTCGCGGTGCGGCACGGCCAGGGAACAGCAGGCTGCGGCTAGGCTGGTGGCTCAATGACCACCATGAGGCTGTTCGATACGCGCTCGCGGACGATCAGGGACGTCGTCGCGGGCGACACGGTGCGGCTGTACGTCTGCGGCATCACCCCCTACGACGCCGCGCACCTGGGCCACGCGTTCACGTATGTCACCTTCGACGTCCTCGTGCGCTACCTGACCCACCTCGGGCACCGCGTCGTGCACGTGCGCAACGTGACCGACGTCGACGACGACATCCTGCGCACGGCCAGGGACCGCGGGGTGGACTTCCGCGAGCTGGCCGAGGCGGAGACCGCCACGTTCGAGCGCGAGCTCACACGCCTGGGCTGCTTGCCGCCCTCGGCGGCGCCACGCGCCACTGAGGTCATCCCGGCGATCCAGACCGCGGTCCGCGGCCTGCTCCGCAACGGGCACGCGTACGCACTCGACGACGGGCGCGTGTACTTCGCGGTCGCGTCAGCCCCCCGGTTCGGCGCCCTCTCGCAGCTCGAGCGCCAGGACATGCTGCGCGCGTTCGGGGAGAACGGGGGCGACCCGGACGCGCCGGGCAAGCGGGACCCCCTCGACTTCCTGCTGTGGCAGCCGAGCGCCGACGGCGAGCCCCGCTGGGACAGCGAGTGGGGCCCGGGTCGTCCGGGCTGGCACATCGAGTGCTCGGTGATGGCCATGGAGGAGCTCGGGGCGACGATCGACGTCCATGGCGGCGGGCGGGATCTCGTCTTCCCCCACCACGAGGCGGAGATCGTGCAGGCCGAGCACCTCACCGGGCAGGGCCCCTTCAGCCGCCTGTGGGTGCACACCGGCATGGTCGGCATGACCGGGACCAAGATGTCGAAGTCGCTGGGCAACCTCGTGTTCACCGGCGACCTTCTCGAGCGCTACGAGGCCGGCGCGTTGCGGCGCTACCTGCTCGAGCACCACTACCGCTCCGACTGGGACTTCGACGAGGACGCCCTGCACGACGCGCACAGCGCCCACAAGCGCTGGCTGGACGCCGCCGGCACCGAGGGCCGTGACGACGCGGCCGCCGAGGCCTTCCACGCGGCGCTGGCCGACGATCTCGACACCCCGCGCGCGCTCAGCGCCCTCGACGAGGCAGCGCAACGGGGGGCGGGGACTACGGTGCGTGACCTCAGCCGCCTTATCGGTTTCCCACCGCCCGCGTAGGGTGGGGCCCTGGCAAAAACTCTGCCGAAGGGGTGTACGAGTGGGCTGCCGAGGGCATAGGATAGAGATATCCACCACGCGCCAGGCGGACCCGCCCGCAACCCGCCGACGAGCGCCCGAGGCCCCCGCCCGACCACGGGGGCCTCGCTCTTTCTCCGGCCGTTTGGCGGCCCTGGCCGGAGCCCCCAGCGCGCGTACCGCCTGAGGGGCGCAGGCCAGCGGCCGCCGCTGCGGGCGCCGCGACCGCTGCCCGGCGCCTACTGCCGCACGAGCGGCTTGTACTTGATCCGGTGCGGCTGGTCGGCCTCGGTGCCGAGACGCCGGCGGCGCTCCGCCTCGTAGTCGCTGTAGCCGCCTTCGTGCCAGACCACCTGGCTGTCGCCTTCGAACGCGAGCATGTGCGTGGAAACGCGGTCGAGGAACCACCGGTCGTGGCTGATGATGACGGCACAGCCGGCGAACGCGCTGAGGGCCTCCTCGAGCTCGCGCAGCGTGTCGACGTCGAGGTCGTTGGTGGGCTCGTCGAGCAGCAGCAGGTTGCCGCCCCGGCGCAGCAGCTTCGCGAGGTGGATGCGGTTGCGCTCACCACCCGAGCAGTCCCCGACGCGCTTCTGCTGGTCGGCGCCCCTGAAGTTGAACTGGGCGACGTAGGCCCGTCCCTTCACCTCACGCCCGCCGACCTCGATGAGGTCCTGGCCGTCCGTGATCTCCTCGAAGACCGTGCGGTCGGCGTCGAGCGCCGCCCGGGACTGGTCCACGTACGCGAGCTCCACGGTGTCGCCGATCCGCAGGGCGCCAGCGTCTGGCTCCTCCTCGCCGACGAGCATGCGAAACAGCGTCGTCTTGCCGGCGCCGTTGGGACCGATGACCCCGACGATGCCACCGGGCGGCAGGCGGAACGACAGGTCCTCGATGAGCAGGTGCTCCCCGAAGCCCTTGCGGACGCCATCCGCCTCCACGACGAGGTCGCCGAGGCGCTGGCCGTGCGGGATCGCGATCTCCGCGGTGCCCTGGCGCTCCTCGGGTCGCTGCGCGAACAGCGACTCGTACGCCGCGATGCGGGCCTTGGACTTGGCCTGGCGCGCCTTCGGGCTCTGGCGCACCCACTCGAGCTCGCGCTCCAGGGTCTTCTGGCGGGCCGACTCCTGCTTCTCCTCGCGCCGCAGACGTTCCTGCTTCTGCTCCAGCCACGACGAGTAGTTGCCCTCGAACGGGATGCCGCGTCCGCGGTCGAGCTCGAGGATCCAGCCGGCGACGTTGTCGAGGAAGTAGCGGTCGTGCGTGACCGCGACGACCGTGCCCGGATACTCCTCCAGGTGGCGCTCCAGCCACGCGACGCTCTCCGCGTCGAGGTGGTTGGTCGGCTCGTCGAGCAGCAGCAGGTCGGGCCGGGACAGCAGCAGGCGGCAGAGCGCCACCCGCCGGACCTCCCCGCCGGACAGCACCCGCACGTCACGGTCGCCGGGCGGCACGCGCAACGCGTCCATGGCGATCTCGATCGTGCGGTCCAGGTCCCAGGCGTTCGCCGAGTCGATGGCGTCCTGGACCTCCGCGAACTCCTCGTAGACCTTGGCCATCTCGGCGTCGTCGAGCGGCTCGGCCATCTTCATCGACAGCTCGTTGAAGCGCTCGAGCAGGGCCGCCGTCTGCCCGACGCCCTCCATGATGTTGCCGCGCACGTCCTTGTCGGGGTCGAGCTCGGGCTCCTGCGGCAGGTAGCCGACCCGCACGCCCTGCGCCGGCCACGCCTCGCCCTCGAACTCGGTGTCGACCCCGGCCATGATCCGCAGCAGGGTCGTCTTCCCGGCGCCGTTCGGCCCGATGACGCCGATCTTGGCGCCGGGCAGGAACGACAGCCAGATGTTCTTCAGGATCTCGGTGTTCGGGGGCACGACCTTGGTCAGCCCCTTCATCACGAACTGGTACTCAGCCACGAACGCTCCCTGATGCTGCGGGCAGGTCAACGGACCAGGCTAACGTGGCCGCACGGCGCTCGGCAGGGTGGGAGCCCGACGTCGTGCGGCCGCGCGCGCCGTCGTGCGCCCGGGCCGGCGTCAGACAGCGAAGCCG
>SKPY01000286.1 GCA_007119305.1 Nitriliruptorales bacterium | reverse complement strand
GTCGCAGCGGCGCCGCAGCTCGCCGCGGCGGGACTCCAGCCGCTGCGCCTCGACGTCAAGGACGGCCTCGCGCTGCTCAACGCCACCGAGGGCATGCTCGCCCACCTCGTGCTCGCGCTCGCCGACCTCGCGCTGCTCGCCGACACCGCCGACGTCGTCGCGGCGCTGTCGGTCGAGGCGCTGCTGGCCACCGATCGTCCGTTCGCCGCGGACCTGCAGGCGCTGCGCCCGCACCCGGGTCAGGCGCGCTCGGCCGCGAACCTGCGAGCGTTGCTCGCCGGCTCGCCGATCCTGGCCAGCCATCGCCACTCCCGCCATGCCGTGCAGGACGCCTACTCTCTGCGCTGCGCGCCGCAGGTGCACGGCGCCGCCCGCGACACGCTGGAGTGGGCCGGAACCGTGCGCGACCGCGAGCTCGAAGCGAGCGTCGACAACCCGGTGGTGTTCGCCGGCTCGGACGGGGTTCCCGGACGGGTCGAGTCGACCGGGAACTTCCACGGCGAGCCGCTCGGCTTCGCGCTCGACCTGCTCGCGATCGGCGCGGCGGAGCTCGGCGCGATCAGCGAGCGGCGCACCGACCGGCTGCTCGACCCGGCGCGCAGCCACGGCCTGCCGCCGTTCCTCGCCCCCGAGGCCGGCATCAACTCCGGCTTCATGCTGGCGCAGTACACGGCGGCGTCACTGGTGGCCGAGAACCGCCGGCTCGCGGTGCCGGCGAGCACGGACAGCGTGCCCACCTCCGGGATGCAGGAGGACCATGTGTCGCTGGGCTGGTCGGCCGGCTGCAAGCTGCGGCGGTCGGTGGCCAACTGCGCGCGCATCCTTGCCGTGGAGGCGCTGTGCGCGGCCGCGGGCGTGGAGCAGCGCTGCGCGAAGACCCCCGGGCTCGAGCCCGGCCGGCGCACCGGCGCGGTCATCGCCCGGCTGCGCGAGGACGTGCCGGCGATGCCGCGCGACCGCTTCCTCGCCCCTGATCTCGCCGCCGCCGAGCGCCTCGTGCGCTCCGGCGCGCTCGCGCAGGCCGCGGGTCTGGGCTGACCCAGCCGCGGCGACCGGACGCGCGCTGCGCGCGCAGGGGTAGGGTGTGAGCGCTGGCAGCGCCGCGAGGAGGGACCGCGATGGAGTGTCGCACCTGGCAGGCGGAGGCCGCCCTGCGGTGCCTGCGCAACAACCTGCACCCCGACGTCGCCGAGCGTCCCGACGACCTCGTGGTGTACGGCGGCAGCGGCAAGGCCGCACGCGACCACGAGTGTCTCGCCGCGCTCGAGCGGTCGCTGCGTGACCTCGGCGTGGATGAGACGCTGCTCGTCCAGTCCGGCAAGCCGGTCGGGGTGTTCCGCACGTTCCCGCACGCCCCCCGGGTGCTCATCGCGAACTCGCTGCTCGTGCCCGACTGGGCGACCTGGGAGGAGTTCTGGGTGCTGGAGGCGCAGGGCTTGACGATGTACGGCCAGATGACCGCGGGGTCGTGGATCTACATCGGCACGCAGGGGATCCTGCAGGGCACCTACCAGACCTTCGCCGCGCTCGCGCAGCTGCGGTACGGCAGCGATCTGCGCGGCAGGCTCGTGCTCACCGCCGGGCTCGGCGGCATGGGCGGGGCGCAGCCGCTGGCGATCACGATGAACGGCGGCGTCGCGCTGTGCGTCGAGGTGGACCCCGCGCGGGTGCAGCGCCGGCTCGACACCGGCTACCTCGACGAGGTCGCCACCTCGCTGGACGAGGCGGTGGAGCGGGCCCGCGCGGCCGCCGACGCCGGCGAGGCCCGCTCGATCGCGGTGGTCGCCAACGCCGCCGACGCCTTCCCCGAGCTGCTCGACCGCGGCGTCGAGATCGACGTGGTCACCGACCAGACGAGCGCGCACGACCCGCTCCACGGCTACATCCCCCGTGGCCTTGCGCTCGACGAGGCGGCGGAGCTGCGCCGGTCCAAGCCGGACGACTACGTGCAGCGTGCCCGGGCGTCGATGGCGCGCCACTGCCAGGCGATGGTCGGCTTCGGCCACGCCGGCGCGGAGGTCTTCGACTACGGCAACAACCTGCGGGGCGAGGCCCGCCTCGGCGGGTTCACCGACGCGTTCGCCTACCCCGGCTTCGTGCCCGCCTACCTGCGCCCGCTGTTCTGCGAGGGCAAGGGGCCGTTTCGCTGGGTGGCGCTGTCGGGCGACCCCGCCGACATCGCCGCCACCGACGCTGCGCTGCTCGCTGCGTTCCCCGACGACGAGGTGCTGCAGCGGTGGATCCCGCTGGCCCGCGAGCGGGTCGCGTTCCAGGGCCTGCCCGCGCGGATCTGCTGGCTCGGCTACGGCGAGCGGGCACGGGCCGGCGAGCTGTTCAACGGACTCGTCGCCAGCGGTGAGGCGCGCGCGCCGATCGTCATCGGCCGCGACCACCTCGACTCCGGCTCGGTCGCCTCGCCGTATCGGGAGACCGAGGCGATGGCCGACGGCAGCGACGCGATCGCGGACTGGCCGATCCTGAACGCGCTGCTCAACGTGGCCAGCGGCGCTGCCTGGGTCGCGGTCCACCACGGCGGGGGCGTGGGGATGGGCAAGTCGCTGCACGCCGGTGCGCAGGTCGTCGCCGACGGCACACCCGACGCGGCCGGTCGGCTCGAGCGCGTGCTCACGAACGACCCCGGCAGCGGCGTGGCGCGCCACGCCGACGCAGGCTACGCCCGTGCCCGCGAGGTCGCCCGGAAGCAGGGGGTGGCCATCCCGATGCTGGAGCCGGAGTAGGCCTCAGCCGGCCTCGTCGAGCACGGAGCGCACCGCATCGAGCAGCTGGCTGGCTCCGAACGGCTTCTGCAGGAACGCCGCAGCGTGCGTCTTGGACACGTCCCACTCGTCGCTGTGGCCGGACAGGAACAGCACTGGCAGCCCCGGTGTCGCCTCCCGCAGGCGCGCGGCGAGGTCGGTGCCCGACATCGCGGGCATGACGACGTCGGTGACGAGCAGGTCGGCGGGGCGGTCCAGCGCTGCTGCCAGCTCCAGGGCCTCGGCGCCCCCGGCGGCCTCGACCACGTCGTAGCCGGCGTCCGCGAGGATGTCGCGCAGCAGCGCGCGCAGCGGCTCCTGATCCTCCACGACGAGGACGACCTCCCGCTCGCTCGGACCGTGACCGGAGCTCGTGGCTGCGGGCCCGGTCAGCGCAGGCGGCTCGTCGCTGCCTGCGGGCAGCAGGACCGTCACGGTGGTGCCCTGCCCCTCGATCGAATCGATCTGCAGCTGCCCGCCGGCCTGGCGCACGATGCCGTACGAGGTCGCGAGGCCGAGGCCGCTGCCCTCGCCGTGCGCCTTTGTGGTGAAGAAGGGGTCCGCGGCCCGCCGGGCGACATGGGCGGGCATGCCGACCCCGTCGTCGCGCACCCGCAGGGTGCCGTAGCGTCCGGGCGTGACGTGCCGGCCGGCGCTCTGCGTCGCGCCGACGACCATCGGAGCGACCTCGAGGCTCACGCGTCCGCTGGCGCTGACCGCGTCACGTGCGTTGACGACGAGGTTGAGGACCACCTGCTCGAGCTGGGTCGGGTCGGCCAGCACCGGGGGGGTGGCGGGGTCGACGTCGATCGTCAGTGCCACCTCCTCGCCGACGAGACGCGCGAGCAGCGGCTCGAGGTCGGTGACCAGCCGGCCGAGGGCGACGGGCACCGGCTCGGTCAGCTGGCCCCGCCGGAAGGACAGCAGGCGGGACGTGAGTGCCGCGGCCCGCTCACCGGCGACGCTGATCTGCTGCGCGTAGCGCTGCGCCCGGGGCTCGTGCACGCTGGCGGCGAGCAGCTCGGTCGCGCTGAGGATGGCGGTGAGGAGGTTGTTGAAGTCGTGCGCCACGCCTGCGGTGAGCTGGCCGAGTGCCTCGAACTTCTGGGAGCGCAGCAGGTCCCGCTCCAGCCGCCGCCGCTCCGTCACGTCGGTCGCGACGGCACAGACGGCGTAGCAGCGTCCGCGCGCGTCGCGCAGCGGGAAGCGCTGGCAGATGTAGTGCCGCTGGCTGCCGTCGACGTGGGGATACAGCTCAGCGGTTTCGATCGGTGCGTCCTCGGCGAGGACCCGGCGGTCGTGGAGCCGTGCCCGCGTCGCCATCTCGGGTGGGAGGAAGTCCTCGTCCACCCGGCCCACCGCGTCGTCGGCGCGTACCCCGAAGACCTCCGTGAAGCGCCGGTTCACCAGCGTGTAGCGGCCCGCGCGGTCCTTCACGTGGAGCAGGAAGGGCGCGTTGTCGATGATGCCCTGGAGCAGCGCTTCGATCTCGTGGTGGCGGGCCGCGTCCCGCTGTCGCTGCTCGGCGTCGCGGTGGGCGCGCACGACCAGCGTGCACGCGTCGATGAGCGGCCGGACGGCTTCGATGACGGGCGCGGCGTACCCGTGGGGGGCGTTGGCGAGGCCGAGGACTCCCACGAGCTCGCCCTCGGCCTGCAGGGGCAGCCCTGCGAAGCACGTCAGCGGCGGGTGACCGGCCGGCAGGTCGTCGCTGCGCCCGTCACCCTCAGGGTCGTGCACGAGCACGGGCTCACGGGCGCGCAACAACGACCCGAGGAGGCCGGTCGGGTCGACGCCCGGGGAGCCGGCCGGCGCTCCTTCGGCCCCCGCTGTGGTGGCCAGCATGGTGAGGGTGGGCAGCCCGCGCTCGTAGCGCACGTCGGCGAGGAAGCCGTAGCGGCTGCCGGTGAGCTCGACCAGGGGGTCGAGCGCGCCGCGGAAGACCACCGCCGCCGGCGCGTTGCGGATGTACCGCTCCTGGATGGCCGCAACGGCGCGGAAGACGTCTTCAGGCGTGCGGCCGGGGACGGCCGCACTGCCCGCGCGCGGATTGTGCGAAGGTCGTTGCATGCGCACGTACTCGCTGCTCGTGCGGAAGGTTGAAGGGGAAGCGGTGCTACTAGACAACATCGGCCTGCTGATAAGCAATGACCCTGTGCACGGCGAGGGCCGGCTGGGGCTGCGACGCGACGCAGCCCTCGCCTGTGCGGACGGCCGTGTGGTGTGGATCGGGGACGCGGGCAAGGCGCCCGAGGGCACGGCCGGCGACCGTGTCGACGCCGCCGGCCGCTGCGTGCTCCCGGGGTTCGTCGACAGCCACACGCACCTCGTGTTCGCGGGCGACCGGGCGCAGGAGTTCGCCGCCCGCCTTGCCGGTGCCGCCTACGCGGCCGGGGGGATCCGCAGCACGGTCGCGGCGACGCGAGCGGCCTCTGACGCGGCCCTGCGCGCCAACGCGCGCCGGCTGGCGGTCGAAGCGCTGCGCCAGGGCACGACCACGCTCGAGGTCAAGTCGGGCTACGGCCTGACCGTCGACGACGAGCGCCGCAGCCTCGTCGCGGCCGAGCAGATCGCACACCCGGGCCTGCCGCACCTCGTCACGACGTTCCTCGGCGCTCACGTCGTGCCCACCGAGTCCGCGGACGACCCCGACGGCTACGTCCGCCTCGTCACGGGCCCCATGCTCGATGCGTGCGCCCCCCACGCCGCGTGGTGCGATGTGTTCTGCGAGGACGGGGCGTTCGACGCGGCGCAGTCGCGTGCGGTGCTGGAGGCGGGACGCGCGCGCGGCCTCGGCCTGCGGGTGCACGCCAACCAGCTGGGGCCGGGCCCGGGAGCGCGCCTGGCCGCCGAGGTCGGCGCCAGCGCTGCGGATCATCTCACCCACCTGTCGGACGCGGACATCGCGGTCCTCGCCGAGGCCGGCGTGGTCGCCACGCTGCTCCCAGGGGTGGAGTTCTCCACACGAGCTCCGTGGGCGCCCGCACGGCGGCTGCTCGATGCCGGCGTGACGGTCGCGCTGGCGACAGACTGCAACCCGGGCACGAGCTACACGTCGAGCATGCCGATGGTCGTGGCGTGGGCCTGTCGGGAGTACGGGCTCACGCCCGACGAGGCGGTGTGGGCCGCGACCGCCGGCGGCGCCGCGGCGCTCGCCCTCGAGGGTCACGGGACGCTGCGTCCCGGGGCGCCCGCCGACCTCGTCGTGCTCGACGCCCCCACGCACATCCACCTCGCCTACCGCCCGGCCGTGCCGCTGGCGGGGCTGGTCGTGCGGGGCGGCCGCGTGGTCTACTCGATGCCCGGTGACCGCGAGAAGGAGCAGCAGGCATGACCAAGGACTTCGTGCTGATCCCCGACGACCAGCCCGGTGTGCTCGCGCGCATGGGTGAGACGCTCGGTGCAGCGGGCATCAACATCGAGGGCATCAGCGCCTTCACCGGCGAGGGCAAGGGCATCGTGCACATCCTCGTGGAGGACGCCGAGCATGCGCTCACCACGCTGGCCGAAGCCGGCTTCGAGGTGCGTGCAGCCAGAGACGTGCTGCTGCTCGACATCGAGGATCGTCCCGGCGCGCTCGGCGAGGCGTGCCGCAAGCTGGCCGACGCGGGGGTGAACATCGAGCAGGCGTACATCGCAGCAGGCTACCGGCTCGTGGCCGCGGTCGACGACATCGACAAGGCCCGCGACCTGTTTCCCGACGCCCCCCGGCCGTGAGCCACCAGCCGGACGACACGGCCGGCAACAGCGCGGCCGCGGAGGACCCTGACTGGCCGCGCGCAGCCACCTGGCTGGCCGACCCGCCGCCACCGCGATCCGACCTAGCGCTGCTGGCGGTGCTGGGCGTGCCGGCCGCACAGGCGTCCATCAGCCCCTCACGCGCCGACCAGACCCCGCCTGCCGTGCGGGCGGCCCTGCGTCGGTTCTCCACGCTTGTGGCGCGTCCGGCTGCCGAGGGGCCGGCGCTCGACCTGCGGGACCTGCCGGCGGTCGACCTCGGTGACCTCGACGTCGCCGACCTCGACAACGAGGACGCCCAGCAGGTGGTGGAGCTCGCGGTCGCCGAGCTCGAAGCCAGGTCCGCTCTGCCGGGTCGGCCCGACCTGCTCGTGCTGCTCGGCGGCGACAACGCGCTGACGCGCCCGGCCCTGCGTGGGCTGGAACCGTCCCTGGACCGCGCCGGCCTGCTCACCCTCGATGCCCATCACGACGTGCGGGGCTTCCACGCGGGCCCGAGCAACGGCACCCCCGTCCGGGGGCTCATCGAGGACGGACTCGACGCGCGCAACGTCGTGCAGGTCGGCATCGGCACGTTCACCAACGCCCCTGCGCACCGGGCCTGGTGCGAGGAGCGCGGGGTGACGGTCGTGACCGCCGACGAGGCGCGGGCCGAGGGAGTGGGCGCCTGCGTCACCCGCCATCTCGCGGCCCTGGCCGAGCGCTGCGACGTGCTCTACGTCGACCTCGACGTCGACGTGCTCGACGTGGCGTTCGCGCCCGGCTGCCCGGGCGCACGCCCCGGGGGGCTGATGCCAAGCGAGCTGTTCGCCGCTGCGTTCGCCGCTGGACGCGAGCCGAAGGTCGCGGCTGCCGACATCGTGGAGGTCGACGCCGCCGCTGACGCTGACGGACGCACGGTCGCTGCAGCGGCCCTGTGCCTGCTGCATCTCGCGGGCGGCCTGCTCGCCCGCGCTGCCTGAGCAGGCCGAGGGGATGGGCATGGCGACAGGCGTTCACCCACCGGACTGCTCGGGTATGCGAGGCTTTGAGCGTGCACGATTTCGAGCCTGCGAGAAGCGGTGAGCTGAGGCGATGAACGACCCGCGAGGCGGTCACGACAACGACGATCCGCACGCACCCCCCGAGGAGCTCGCACCGCTGCTGGAGGCGCTGAAGCGGCGCGGCACCAGGCGCGCCGAGCTCGCGGCCGGGCTCGCCGTCGCGGCCTACCGCCGGGCGCCGGAGGAGGGACGCCGGCGCCTGCGCAAGGACCCGGAGGCTGCCGCCGGCCGGGTCGCCCACGCCTTCGAGCTCCTCGACGAGCGCCGTCCCGGCGAGGTCGCGGTGCGGGTGTTCAACCCCACGGCGGACACGCACGGCTGGACGAGCACGGGCACGATCGTCGAGCTCAACGTCGAGGACAGCCCGTTCCTGCTGTCCACGGTGGTCGAGGAGCTCGCCCGCCACGGCTACGAGGCGGTCGAGCAGCTGCATCCGATCATCGGCGTGCGGCGTGGGGACGACGGCAGCGTGGAGGCGCTGGAGCCGGCGCGCACGTCGGACCGGCGTGAGTCGTTCATGCACCTCGAGCTCGCCGAGCGCCTGAGCGAGGCGGAACGCGCCGAGCTCGAACGCGACCTGCAGCGGGTGCTGGCCGACGCCAAGGCCGCCACGCGGGACTTCCAGGCGATGCGACAGGAGGTGGGCGCAGCGGTCGACCGGATGCGCGCGAGCGCCGCGGCGCGCTATGACCCCGAGGAGGTGGAGGAGGCCGCTGCCCTGCTGGAGTGGCTCCTCGCCGATCACTTCGTCCTGCTGGGTTACCGGGAGTACGAGCTCGTCGAGCGCGAGGGGCAGCCTCATGTCGTCGTCCGCCGAGGTTCCGGTCTCGGGATCCTGGCCGACGAGTCGCAGTCCACCTACGCCAAGCCGGTGCCGCTGGCGGAGATCCCCGACCACCTTGGGGAGCGCATCACATGCGGCGAGCTGCTCACCGTGGCGCGCACGAACCGCAAGAGCACCGTGCACAAGCAGGTGCGCATGATGTACTTGGGCGTCAAACGGGTCGACGAGGACGGCACGATCGTCGGGGAGGACCGGCTGGTCGGGCTGTTCGCCCAGAAGGCGTTCGCCGAACCGGCGAGCGTCACGCCGGTCCTGCGCCGCAAGCTGCGTCAGATCCTCGAGGCCGAGGACATCGTGGACCACTCCCACGACGAGCGCACGATGCGTACGCTGTTCGAGGCGTTCCCCAAGCACGAGCTGTTCGCGGCGGACACCGCACAGCTGCGCCGCACACTGCGTGCGCTCATGGAGTCGCAGCAGCGGCAGCGCCTGCGGGTCCTCAGCCGCGTCGACCCCGGCATGCGGGGGGTGTCGATCCTCGTCGCACTGCCCCGGGAGCGCTTCAACGCACAGATCCGTCAGCGGGTGCAGTCCCTGCTCGTGGACCGCTACAACGCGGACGCGGTCGACTACCACCTGTCGATGGGTGACCGGGACCAGGCCCTCATGCACTTCCTGCTGCACGCCGACCCGGCCGCTGCCGAGGCGGTGTCGGGGGAGCAGCTCGAGCAGGACGTGGTGGCGTTGACCCGCACCTGGGACGACCGGGTGGCAGACGCGCTCGTGCGCGCGGGGGGTGACGTCGCCGGCACACGGCTGGCGCGGCGCTGGGATGGGCGCTTCCCCCCGGGCTACCAGGACATGACCGCACCGATGACGGCGGTCGCCGACATCGACGAGCTCGAGGCGCTGCTCGACCGCGGCGACACGGTGCGCATGGAGCTCCAGCAGGTGCCGGGCAACCGTCCGGTGTCCCTGCGGTTCAAGCTCTACAAGGCCGGCGCAGGCGTGGAGCTGTCGAGCTTCGTGCCGATCCTCGAGAGCCTCGGCCTCGTCGTGGTCGAAGAGGTCCCCCACGAGGTGGCACCGCCCCCCGATGCCGGCATCGAGGCCGTGTACATCCACGACTTCGGGGTGCGCGTCACCGTGCAGGCTGAGCTCGACGCCGAGGTGGACGGTGACCGTCTGGCGGCGGCGGCGATGGCGCTGTGGGCGGGGCGTGCCGAGATCGACTCCCTGAACCGACTCGTGCTCGTCGCGGGGCTCGACTGGGACGACGTCGCGGTGCTGCGCGCCTACCGGCGCTACCGCAACCAGCTCGGCACCACCTTCACGGAGTCGTACCAGAACGACGCGCTCGTGGCCCACCCCGCGGTGGCGCAGGCGCTGGTGGCGCTGTTCGAGACCCGCTTCAATCCTGACCTCGACGGTTCCCCGGACGCGTTGCGCACGGCCCGGGAGCAGGTCCGCGCAGCGCTGGACGGCGTCGAGCGCCTCGACCAGGACCGGATCCTGCGCTCCTTCAACGGCATGATCGCCGCGACGGTCCGCACGAACCGCTACGTGGAGCGCACCGCTGAGCGGGGCAGTCCCGCGCTGGCGTTGAAGATCGACAGCGCCAACCTGCCCGAGGTCTCGAAACCGGTGCCCTACGCGGAGGTGTTCGTGTACAGCCCCGACCTGGAGGGGGTTCATCTGC
>SKPY01000077.1 GCA_007119305.1 Nitriliruptorales bacterium | reverse complement strand
GTGAGCCGCGGCCGGCCAGCGGCGGTGAGCCGCGGCCGGCGGGCCCGGTGCCCCGCGCGGAAGGCCGGGCGTCGCCCGGCGTGTGCTACCACTCGAGCATGGCGGCGGTCACCTGCACGAACAGCCGGGGTGCCAGGTTGTCGTCGATGGGCAGGACCCCGTCGGTGCGGCCGCGGGCCTGGGCGAGCGGCAGCGCGACGTCGTTGAGGTCGGCGATCGACAGCGTCGGGATCCCCTGCTCGATCGCCGCGCCGGCGAAGCCGTGGTCCGCGACGACGAGCTCGACCCCGGGGCCGACCTCGGCGAGCGCGGCCTGCATGTACCCGGCGCGGTGCGTGTGGCGCAGCGACGCCCCGTCGGACACGCATGCGACGCCTTCGAGGTAGCGCAGCTCCCGGCGGCCGCCCTCGCCGCCCGGCAGTGGCCGGCCCTCGGCGGGGGTGAGCAGCTGCGACCCGCTGGACTGCAGGCTGCGCGCCACTGCCTGGTAGTGCGGCAGCAGGCCAGCGGGATGGCCGGTGGCCACGAGCACACGGGCGCCCCCGGCCGCGGCCACGCCGGCGAGGCGCTCGCGGTGGCGTGCGACGCCGGCGAGGGTGGCTTCCGGGTCGATCCACCCAGGGGCGTCGCCCCGGTCAGGGTCGCCGCCGGCGGCGTGCAGGTCGCCGGCAGCAGGCAGCTCCTGGCCGGAGTGGAGGTCGCCGGCAGCAGGCAGCTCCTGGCCGGAGTGGAGGTCGCCGGCAGCGGGGCGGTTCTGGCCAGGGCGCTTGTTGCCGGCGGCGTGCAGATCGCCGCCGCACAGGGCCGTCACCGCCGCCACGACCTCGCTGAAGGTGGCGTCGCGCCAGTCGGACAGCCCGAACGTGACCGTGTCGTCGCCCGCGATGAGGCGCGCGCACTTGGTGAGCGTGTCCTGGCGGCTGGTCTGCACGTGCCCCGCGAGCCGCGCCGCGACGAGCTGGTCGCGCAGCGCAGCGAGATGCACCGGGTCACGGCGCCCCAGCACCGCCCGGCGGGCCCGGCGACGGCTCATGCGAGCCGCGCCAGCAGATCGAACGCCGCCCGCTTCAGCTGCTCGACCGCGTCGAAGGCGTCCTTGCGGGTCGCCGCGATGCGCTCAGCGGCCAGCCGCGGCGTGCCCTCGTGGAAGGACGTCGGGGGGGCTTCGCCGCCTTCCCGGCGCCCTGCCTCCTCGGCTTTGCGCAGCCAGCTCCACGGCACCTCGGCGGGCAGCCCGCCGCCGACGAGCTCCGCGAAGTAGATCGTCCAGGCGCGCGGCACGACCGAGGTGATCTGGTAGCCGCCGCCGCCGAGCGCCACCCAGCGGCCGTCGCAGTACCGGTGCGCGAGCGCGTGCAGGCGCTTCGCGATCTCGATGTAGTCGTCGGTGGTGAGCGCGAGGTGCGCGAGCGGGTCGGTGACGTGCGTGTCGCAGCCGAGCTGGGTGACGAGCACCTGCGGCCGGAACGCGTCGAGGGCCGGCGGGACGACCTGCTCGAACGCCTCCAGCCACACCTCACCGATCGTGGCGGGCGCGAGCGGCACGTTCAGCGACGACCCCCGGCCGTCGGCCTCACCGATCTCGTCCGGGAACCCGGTGCCCGGGAACAGGTAGCGGCCCGACTCGTGCAGGCTCAGCGTCAACACGCGCGGGTCGCGGTAGTACATGACCTGCACCCCGTCACCGTGGTGGGTGTCGACGTCGATGTAGGCGATGCGGGTCGCGCCGTGCTGGAGCAGCCAGTCGATGGCGAAGGCCGGGTCGTTGTAGATGCAAAAGCCCGCCGCACGATCGGCGAAGGCGTGGTGCAGCCCGCCCGCGGGGTTGAACGCGTGGGTCGCCGTGCCCTCCCACACGGCCTGGGCGGCGGCGACCGACGCGCCACAGACCTCCAGCGAGGCCTCGTGCATCCCGCCGAACACCGGGTTGTCGCCGTAGCCGAGGCCGTAGCGCATGTTGCCGGTGGGGTCGGGTGCGTCCGACAGCGCGCGCACCACCTCGACGTAGTCGCGGGTGTGCAGCCGCAGGACGTCGTCGTCACCGAACGCCGCTCGCGGCAGGGTGAGCACGCCCGGCCGGTCGGTGAGCCCGCACGCCCGGATCAGGTCCACCGTCAGCTCGACCCGGATCGGCTTCAAGGGGTGGTGCGGGCCGAAGTTGTAGTGGATGCGGTCGTCGTTCCAGATCAGGGCAGTCGGCATGGGACCACATGCTAGTCCCCGGCGCGCTGGTGAGCGATCGGCGCTCAGCGGTAGTACAGCAGCGGGTCCCGGGGCCGGCCGCCCTCGCGGACCTCGAAGTGCAGGTGCGGCCCCGTCGACATCCCGGTCGAGCCCACCTGGCCGATGACCGTGGCCTCGCTGACGTGCTGCCCGGCCCGGACCGAGATCCGCGACAGGTGCGCGTACAGGGTCGTGCGCCCCCCGCCGTGGTCGAGGACCACCGTGAGGCCGTAGCCGCCGCGCGACCCGGCCGCGACCACCCGCCCGTCGGCGGCGGCGACGACGGGCAGGCCCACCGGCCCGGCGACGTCGACGCCCTGGTGCTGCCGGACCTCCCCGAGGATGGGGTGCCGGCGCGGAC
>SKPY01000018.1 GCA_007119305.1 Nitriliruptorales bacterium | reverse complement strand
GTCAGCCATGGTTGCTCCGGGGTCGTCTGCTCACGTCGCTGCTAGCCCTACCCTGCGACGCCAGGCCCAACGCCTCGCAGAAGGCAGCGCCCACCTGCTCCCACTGCCAGGCCCGCAGTCTCAGTGCCGCGCGCAGCTCCTCGGCACTGCCGGGGTCGCTGAGCAGCGCCGCGAGCAGGACCCGGTTGGGACACAGCACCCCCGGGTCGATGCCCAACCGCCCGGCGATGTCGGCACGCAGGGTGCGCAGCCGGTCGGCGGCTGCACGGTCGGCGTCGGTGGGGCGCCGCCGGGGGTCCGGCAGGGGAGCGGCGGTGGGCTTGTCCAGCGCGGCCACGAGCTGGTCGCCGAACTGACGCACGGACTGGCGGCGCATGCCCCGGCGGCCGAGGTCAGACACGCCGGCCGGTGGAGAAGCGGCAAGGTCGACGAGGACCTTGTCGCCGACGATCCGGTTTGGGGCGGTGTCGGTGCGCTGCGCGAGGTCCTCGCGGGCGCGCCACAGGGCGTTCATGCGGGCGCGGGCCGGCGGGTCGAGGCTGCCGACCCCCTTCACGCGGTGCCAGGCCCGCCGCTCCTCGACGGCGGGTTGGGCGAGCGTGGTCGCCAGCTCCTCGTCGTACCACCCGCGCCGTGACCGCTGCTCGAGGCGCCGGTCCAGCTCCTGCCACAGGGCCGGGAGATCGGCGACGTCCGCCGCGGCGTAGCGCAGCATCTCCTCCGACAGCGGCCGGGCCTCCCAGTCCGCGCGCTGCATCGCCTGCTTGTCGCCCTCGAGCGTGATCCCGAGCTGTGCCTCCAGCAGTGCGCTGAGGCCGGTGGGCAAGCCGAGGAGTGCGGCGGCGATCGCGGTGTCGTCCACGTGGGGGGGCTCCACGCCACAGGCCGCGAGGGGGACGAGGTCGTTCTCGAGCGCGTGCACGACCGTTTGGCGAGCGGCAAGGAATGCAGCGAGCGGAGCGAGGTCGCCGAGCGCCAGCGGGTCCACCACGAGGACCCGCCCGCCGCCGCCCACCTGGATGAGCGCAGGGGCGCGGTAGTAGCGGTCCCAGTCAGCCCGCTCGACGTCGACGCCGACGACCGTGAGGTCGCTGAGGTCGGCCATGCCGGCCACGAGCGCGTCCTGGGTGGCGGCAACGGTGAGCTGTTCGAGAGGCATCCCGATCCGATCTGTTGGTGTCAGTGGGGAGGATACGAGGTGCCGCTGGCCACCGGCAGGTCGACATGGCGTGACGCTAGGCTGACGGCCGGGCACCCCAAAGCGAGGAGGCATGAGTTGACCGAGCCCGGGCTGCTGGCCGTGCACGCGCACCCCGACGACGAGGCGATCCTGACCGGCGGGGTCATCGCGCGCGCGGCGGCGCAGGGACGGCGCGTTGACGTGGTGACCTGCACCGGCGGAGAGCGCGGTGAGGTCGTGGGAGCCGGCTTCGACCCGGATGCGGTGCGCGCCCGCTTGGCCGAGGTGCGCGCGTCCGAGCTCGCCCGGGCGCTCGACATCCTGGGAGCCGGCCCGCCACGGTTCCTCGGCTACCAGGACTCGGGGATGATGGGCGAGCCAAGCAACGACGACCCCGAGGCGTTCTGGCAGGCGAGCCTGGACGAGGCGGTGGGCCGGCTCGTCGGGCATATCCGCGCTGTGCGTCCCGCGGTGCTCGTGACCTACGACGCACACGGCGGCTACGGCCACCCGGACCACATCCAGGCCCACCGGGTGAGCCTCGTGGCCGTCGAGGCCGCGGCCTGCCCCCCGCTGTACGAGCAGGCGGGCGCGGCCTGGCGCGTGCCCAAGACGTACTTCGCGACCATCCCCAAGAGCGCCATCGCCGCGGCGAACTGGGTGCTCGCCGACCGCGGCCTGCCCAGTCCCTTCGGGGAGATCACCGACGTCGACGCCCTGCCGCTCGGAACCCCCGATGCCGACATCACCACGACGGTGGACGTGCGGGCCTGGTTGGACCGCAAGCTCGCGGCGCTGAAGGCTCACGCGACCCAGCTGGGCCCCGACTCGTTCTTCCTGAACGTGCCCGACGACCTCGCAGAGGGGGTCTTCGGCACGGAGTGGTTCGTCCGGCACCGCTGCGGGGTCGCCGTGCCGACGCCGGAGCACGACCTGTTCGCCGGCCTCGCCGAGCGCGCGGGCGCGCAGACACCGCCCCGTGCTTGAGCGCCCGGCACGCGGGTTAGGGTGGCCGACGATGGCGCGTGACATCGCCCCCGAGGAGTTCCGCCGGACGCTGGGCCTGTTCGCGACCGGGGTGACCGTCGTCGCCACCGCCCACGACGACGTGCTGCACGGCATGACGGCCAACGCGTTCGCGTCGGTCTCGCTCGACCCTCTGCTCGTGCTCGTCTGCGTCGACCTGCAGGCGGGCCTGCACGAGCTGCTGCCCCGCTCGCGTGTGTTCGCCGCGACGGTTCTCGCCGCCGACCAGGAGGACGAGGCCGCCTGGTTCGCTTCTCCGCGCCGACCGGCCGGGCGCGACCAGTTCGACGGGGTCGCCTGGCGACCTGCGCCCGTCACCGCAAGCCCGGTGCTCGAGGGTGGGCTGGCGTTCGTCGACTGTCACGTGACCGAGATCCACGCGGGCGGGGACCACTCGATCTTCCTCGGCGAGGTGGTCGATCTCGGCCTGCTGCGCGCCACGGACCCGCTGCTGTTCTATGCGGGCCAGTACCGGCGTCTGCTCCCGTATGGCTGACGCGCCGCCGAGCGGGTCGCGCTGGAGCTACTCGGTGCCGAAGAGGCGGTCGCCGAAGTCGCCGAGCCCGGGCACGATGTAGCCCACGGCGTTCAGCTTCTCATCCAGCGCGCCGGTGACGACGCGCACTGTCGGGTGGTCGTTGTTGAGCCGCTCGACGCCCTCGGGCGCGGCAACCACGCAGACGAGGCGGATGTCTGACGCACCCCGCTCGGCGAGCAGACGGCAGGCGAACGACGCCGAGCCGCCAGTCGCGAGCATGGGGTCGAGCAGCAGCACCGAACGTCCGCTCAGCTCGGGCACCTTGAGGTAGTACGAGCTCGGCTGCAGCGTCTGCTCGTCGCGTTCGAGACCGGCGTAGCCGACCTGCACGTTGGGCAGCAGGTCGGTCACGGCGTCGAGCAGGCCGAGACCTGCACGCAGGATGGGCACGGCCACGACGGTCGCGTCGAGCCGGCGGGCGGTGGCCTCGGCGAGGGGCGACGTGACTGTGCCGGTGCGGGTCGCCAGGTCCTTCGTCGCCTCGATGACGAGGACGGTGGCGAGCCGTCTGGTCGCCACCCTGAAGCGTTCCGGCGGGGTGCGCACGTCGCGCAGCTCGGCGAGCCAGTGGGCGGCGAGCGGGTGTTCGGCAACGGTGAGCATCCGGGGATGCTACCGGGCCGGTTACGCCGGGCCCAACGAGAGCAGACAGTCCTGACCGTCAGGGGCCGTTCGACCTTATCCCCCGATCGGGGGACGAGGGACTATGTGGGGTGCGGCGTGCAGGCTGGCGGCACGTTGCCGCTACGTGGCGGTTCGTCGCATATGAGAACAAGGCAAGTCTTGCTCCCAAACTCCGCTTCGCCGTTGTACGATCATGATCGTACGGGCTGCTCGGACCGAGCAGCCCGTGATGGGCGCTGTCGCCGACTCGGTCAGCTCGGGGCTGCGTCCTGCCGCGGTCAGCAACGGCGGCCGCGGCGCACAGTGGTGCTGACCAGGAAGTAGCAGTCATGGGCGAGTGGCTCCGCCATCCCCTCACGAGTAGGAGAATGCTGTTATGGCACGCAAAGTACTGATGCTGCTCGCTTTGATCGGCGTGTTCGCCCTGATCGCGAGCGCGTGCGGCGAACCCGACGTCGTCGACGAGCCGGACGTCGTCGACGAGCCGGATGAGGTCGACGAGGTCGACGAGGTCGACGAGGTCGACGAGGACGAGGTCGTCGACGAGGAAGAACCTTACGAGGTCGGCATGGTCTACGACATCGGCGGCCGCGGCGACCTGTCGTTCAACGACTCGGCGGCGGAGGGTCTCGACCGCGCCATCGAGGACTTCAACATCGACACCCGTGAGCTCGAGCCCGATGAGGGTGGCGAGAACCGCGAGGAGCTGCTGCGCCTGATCTCCGGCGAGGGCTTCGACCTCGTCTTCGGCGTCGGCTTCCTGTTCGCCGACTCCATCGAGGCCGCGTCCGGGGACTTCCCCGACGTCAGGTACGGGCTGATCGACGGCTTCATCGAGGACCTCGACGCCGACTCCAACGTCGTCTCCCTGCTGTTCGCCGAGCACGAGGGCTCCTTCCTCGTCGGTGCGGCTGCGGCGCTGAAGTCCGAGGCCGACCACGTCGGCTTCATCGGCGGAGTGGAGATCGACCTCATCCAGAAGTTCGAGGCCGGCTTCGTCGCCGGTGCGCAGGCCGTCAACCCCGACATCGAGATCGAGATCGCCTACATCTCCCAGCCGCCGGACTTCTCCGGGTTCGCTGACCCGGCCCGTGGGCAGGAGGTCGCGCTCGGCCAGTTCGACGCGGGCGCGGACGTCGTCTACCACGCAGCCGGCGGCTCCGGCGCGGGCCTGTTCGAGGCCGCGAAGGACGTCTCGGAGGCCGGCGACACCAAGGTCTGGGCGATCGGTGTCGACAGCGACCAGTACCTCACCGCCCCCGAGGAGGTCCAGGACTACATCCTCACCTCGATGCTGAAGCGCGTCGACACTGCCGTCTACGACACCATCGAGGCGCTCGTCGAGGGTCGTTTCGAGGGTGGCTACCGGGAGTTCGGCCTCGCTGACGACGGTGTCGGCTACTCTACTTCCGGCGGGTTCGTCGATGACATCGTCGACGAGCTCGAGGACTACAAGCAGCAGATCATCGACGGGGAGATCGAGGTCCCCGAGCGGCCGTAGCCGGTCGCGCACCGCACGCTGAGGAGGGGCCGTGGCCCAGACACGCGCAGGAACGCAAGCCGCGGCCCCTCCCGTGGTGCGACTCGAAGGCATCGCCAAGCGCTTCCCCGGCGTCGTCGCCAACGACGACGTCCACCTCGAGGTCGTCTCGGGCGAGATCCACGCCATCGTCGGCGAGAACGGAGCCGGCAAGTCGACCTTGATGAAGATCCTCTACGGGATGCAACGCCCCGACGAGGGCACCATCGAGGTGGAGGGCCGCGAGGTTCACTTCCGCTCGCCGAAGGAGGCGATCACCGCCGGCATCGGCATGGTGCACCAGCACTTCATGCTCGCCGGCAACCTGACGGTCCTCGAGAACGTGGTGCTCGGACTCGAGCCCCGCCGTGGCCCGAACCTCGACCGCGCCACCGCCCGGAACCGCATCCAGGAGCTGTCGAAGACGCAGGGGGCCGCGGTTGACCCGGACCGGCTCGTCGAGGCGCTGTCGGTGGGGGAGAAGCAGCGGGTCGAGATCATCAAGGTCCTCTATCGGGGCGCACGCATCCTCATCCTCGACGAACCGACCGGCGTGCTCGTCCCCCAGGAGGTCGAGGAGCTCTTCGAGCACCTGCGGGAGCTGCGCGCCGAGGGCGTCACGATCATCTTCATCTCGCACAAGCTCCACGAGGTCCTCGAGATCGCCGACCGCATCACCGTCCTGCGTGGCGGTCACACCGTGACGACCGTGGATCAGGGTGAGGTCAGCGCACGGCAGCTCGCCGAGCTCATGGTCGGCAGTGAGCTGCCCACCCCGGGGACGCGGGAGTCGACGGTGACCGACCGGGAAGGTCTCGTCGTCGAGGACGTCGAGCTGCGCGATGAGGACGGCCGGCACCTCTTGCGCGCCATCTCCCTTGTTATTCGCGAAGGAGAGATCCTCGGGATCGCGGGTGTCGAGGGCAACGGTCAGCAGGAGCTCGTGGACGTCATCCTCGGCCTCCGCGAGCCGAGCGCCGGACGGGTCCGCCTCGCCGATGAGGACGTCACCACCACGGGCACACGGCAGCGGCGCGGTGCCGGCCTCGGCTACATCCCCGAGGATCGCCAGCTGCGGGGCCTGCTGTTGCCGTTCCCGCTGTGGGAGAACGCGATGCTCGGCCACCAGGACCGGCCCCCGTTCTCCAAGGGTCTGTGGCTCGATCGGGGTGGGGCGCACGCCCGCACCGAGGAGATCATCGAGGGTTTCGACGTGCGCACGCCCGGGCCCGACGTCATGGCCCACGCCCTGTCGGGCGGCAACCAGCAGAAGCTCATCGTCGGCCGTGAGCTCACCGCGAGCCCCAGGGTGCTGCTTGCCGCTCACCCCACGCGCGGCATCGACGTCGGGGCCCAGGCGGCGGTGTGGGAGCAGATCCGCGATGCTCGAGCAGCCGGGATGGCGATCCTGCTCATCTCGGCCGACCTCGAGGAGCTCATCGGGCTGTCCGATACGTTGTGGGTGATGTTCCGCGGCGCGCTCGTGGCCGAGCTCGATCCCGCAGAGGTCACCCCTGAAGTGCTCGGCTCGTACATGACCGGCGCCGCACAGGAGCGGGGGGCATGAACAAGCAGGCGTCGAAGGTGCTGCTGTCCGTGGCTGCACCGACCGTCGCGGTCGGTTTCGCGCTCCTGCTGTCCAGCGCGGTGCTGCTCCTGATCGGCGAGAGCCCGGTGGCCGCGTACGGGGCGATGTTCCGCTTCGCCGCACGGGTCGACTCGGCCATCTCGATCGTCAACCGGTCGGTGCCGCTGTACCTGTCGGCCCTGGCCGTCGCGTTCGGTTTCAAGATGGGGCTGTTCAACATCGGTGTCGAAGGCCAGTACCGGCTCGCGGCGCTCGTGGCCGCCTGGGTCGGCGGCGTGGTCACGGGCCTGCCTGCCCCGCTGCACGTCGCGCTGATCATCTTCACCGCGATGGCCGTCGGCGCCGGCTGGGCGGGTATCGCCGGCACGCTCAAGGTCACGCGCGGCGTCCACGAGGTCATCTCGACGATCATGCTGAACTTTATCGGCACCGGGCTGGGCGCCTACCTCCTCGCCGCCTACTTCCGGGAACCGCCCGCCCCCGGAGACCTCGTCATCAAGACGCCCGACATCCCACCCTCCGGGCAGCTGCCGTCGCTCAACCCCGTCCTGGAGGCGCTGGGCGTCGACGTGCCCGGCGGGTCCGACCTGCAGAGCTTCCTGATCCTCGCCGTCCTCGCCGGGATCGTGTTCTACCTGCTCATCTGGCGGACCCGCTTCGGCTATGACCTGCGGGTGTCCGGCGTCAGCGCGACCGCTGCGGCCGCCAGCGGCGTGAACCCGAAGAAGATGATCCTCACCACGATGCTGCTGTCAGGTGCCACCGCCGGCCTCGTGGGCATGCCGATGCTCCTCGGGTTCTTCCACCGCTACACGATCGACTTCCCGATCATGCTCGGGTTCACCGGCATCGCCGTCGCGCTGCTCGGCCGCAACCACCCGGTCGGCATCGCCTTCGCCGCTCTGCTGTTCGGCTTCCTCGACCGCGCGTCGCAGATCCTCGACTTCGAGGCCATCCCGAAGGAGATCGTCACGATCGTCCAGGGCATCATCATCCTGTCGGTCGTCGTCGCCTACGAGGTCACCCATCGGATCATCCAGAAGCGCCAGGCCGAGGAGGTCGCGGCCGAGCTCGAGGGCGCCACCGAGACCGAGGAGGTGGCAGGGTGAGCGAGTCCTCGATGGGGGCGCCGATCGGTGGGCACGGCCTGCCGTCCCCCCCCAGCGACCTGGAGGAGACCGGCAGGCGGCTCGGTCGACTCGGCCGCACGCTGCTCATCGCTGGTGGCGCGCTCATCCTCATCGCCGCGATCGGCCGGCTCACCGGGGCGCCGGAGCTCACGTCGAGCGGGACGTTCGCCGCCGCCATCCGGCTGGGCGCGCCGATCATGCTCGCGGGGCTCGGCGGCGTGTTCGCCGAGCGTGTCGGCGTCGTGAACATCGGCCTCGAGGGCATGATGATCCTCGGGACCTGGTTCGGCGCCTACATCGCGTGGCTCTACGGACCCTGGTGGGGTGTGCTGGGCGCTGTCCTCGGGGGCGCGGCCGGCGGTCTCCTGCACGCGCTTGCCACCGTGACGTTCGGGGTCGACCACATCGTCTCGGGCGTTGCGATCAACATCCTCGCCGGCGGCGTCGCGCGGTTCCTGAGCGTCATCGCGTACCCGCCCGGCAGCGGTGGTGGCGCAACCCAGTCGCCCCGCATCGCCGAGCGCGTCGGGCGCATGGACGTGCCGTTCCTGGCCGGCGGCCAGATCTTCGGCTGGCAGACCCCGGACCTGTTCGGCTGGCTCGAACGGACCCGGGTCTTCATCGTCGCGGACGTCGCGGCCATCCTGCGGGCGCTGACGACCAACATGAGCTGGCTGATCGTGCTGTCGATCGCGCTCATCTTCGTGAGCTGGTACCTGCTGTGGGGCACGCCGCTCGGCCTGCGCATGCGCTCGGTCGGCGAGCACCCGGTCGCCGCCGAGTCCGTCGGCGTGCCCGTCTACACGATGAAGTACATCGGGGTCACGATCTCGGGCGCGCTCGCGGGGCTCGGTGGGGCGATCCTCGTCCTGGAGGCGGCGGGGATCTACCGCGAGGGGCAGACCGGTGGCCGCGGGTTCATCGGGCTTGCGGCGATGATCTTCGGCAACTGGCGGCCGGGGGGAGCGGCTGCGGCAGCGAGCATCTTCGGCTATGCGAGCGCCCTCCAGCTCCGCGACGAGACCGCGGTCCACGGACTGCTCCTCTTCGTCGCGATCGCGCTGCTCCTCGCCGCGGCCTACATGGTCTGGCGGCGGTCGCTCGGCAAGGCCCTCGCGCTCGTCGCGGTCGCTGCCGTGTTCGGGTTCTGGTGGCTCACGACCGACGCGGTTCCGCGGCAGTTCATCTTCTTCACCCCGCACGTGACGACCCTCGTCGTGCTCGCCTTCGCCACTCAACGATTGCGCATGCCCGCAGCTGATGGCATGCGCTACCGCAAGGGCCAGTCAGCCTAGGTCGGCCTATGCCTGCTGCGCCGCCCGGTCGCCGGCCGGAAGCACTACGATGAGCCCGCCGAGGACGTGGAAGGGGCAGGCGCGTGCGCAGAGCCAAGATCGTCGCGACGCTGGGGCCGGCGCTCGATGACGGTGACAAGCTACGCGCCGCCGTCGAGGCGGGCGTCGACGTCGTACGGCTCAACTTCTCGCACGGCGACAAGGAGACCCACGCGCGCCGGCTGCAGATGGTCCGCGAGCTCGCGGTGCGGCTCGGCCGCAACGTGGGCAGCCTCGCTGACCTGCAGGGCCCCAAGATCCGCCTCGGCGTCGTCCCGGACGAGGGCGTGGCCGTTCCAAGCGGTGGGGAGGTGTACCTGGCTCCCGGCCGCGAGGAGTTGGACAGCTACGACAGTGAGGGCATCCCGGCGCTCCCGGTGGTCTACCCGGCACTCGCGGACGACGTGCAGCCCGGGGCGCTGGTGCTCATCGACGACGGTGCCATCCGCCTCGTCGTCTCGCGTCTCGACGGTGCAGGCGTGTGGGCGCGCGTGGTCGCCGGCGGTGTCGCCGAGAGCCGCAAGGGCGTGAACCTGCCGGGCGTGGAGGTGAGCGCGCCCAGCCTCACGGAGAAGGACCTCGTGGACCTGCAGGCTGCGGTCGAGATCGGGGCGGACTGGGTCGCGTTGTCGTTCGTGCGCAAGCCAACCGACCTCCTCGACGCGCGGGCCCGGGTGCAGGCGCTGGGCGGAACGGCTCCTGTCATCGCGAAGCTCGAGCGTCCGGAGGCCATCGACCGCCTCGTGGAGGTCATCGACGCCGCCGACGCGGTCATGGTCGCGCGCGGCGATCTCGGGGTCGAGATCGGCCCGGAGCGCGTGCCGGCCATCCAGAAGGAGATCATCGCGACGGCCAACGAGTACGCCAAGCCGGTGATCACCGCGACCGAGATGCTCGAGAGCATGATCAACTCCCCGCGTCCGACCCGCGCGGAGGCTAGCGATGTCGCCAACGCCGTCTTCGACGGCACCGACGCGCTCATGCTGTCCGGCGAGACCGCGGCCGGCCGTTACCCCGTCGAGGCGATCCGCACGATGGCGCGCATCATCGAGGTGGCGGAGACGTCCCCGCATCTCGTGCCACCGGTCAGGACCGG
>SKPY01000141.1 GCA_007119305.1 Nitriliruptorales bacterium | reverse complement strand
CTCGTGGGCGACGTGCGCCGCGACGTCGGCGACCTGTCGCCCTGGATCGGGCTGGCGAACCGCAGCGGCGGGCGCCACGGCGACGCGGTCGTCAACTTCAGCCTGACGGTCGCGCGCCGCGAGGCGTGGCGCTTCGCCACCGAGCTCGCCCCGATCCCCGCCGACCAGCACGAAGGCCCCATCCGCACGCGCGACGAGCAGGTGGCCCGGCTCGCCGTCAAGGTCCTGCATCCCGGGCTGCTGAGCGGGGCGCTGCTGCTGGTCCGCCTGCGCGAGCGCGGCGACGTCGCGCACGGCATCAGGACGCTCGGCCGGCTGCCCCCGCCCGCGCTGGAGGCGGTCGAGGCCCGCGTGCGTGACCAGCGCGCTCCCTGACGGCACCGGCCGGCCCGACGGCCTGTCGCACGACTGCGCTACGTTGCCGGCATGACCGCACACTGCCGGCCGGGAGGTAGAGGAGCACGATGACGCGACGACCACCGCTGATCGGCGACGAGAAGGAGCTGCTGCACGCCTTCCTGGACAAGCAGCGCGACGTGATGGTGTGGAAGCTCGACGGGCTCAGCGACGAGGCGCTGCGCCGACCGATGACCCCGTCTGGCACCAACCTGCTCGGCATGCTCAAGCACCTCGCCGCGGTCGAGTACAGCTGGTTCTGCGCGACCTTCGGCCGCGAGACCGAGCCGCTGCCGTTCGACGATGATGACGAGGACGCCGACCTGCGCGTCACCCCCGAGGAGACCACCGACGACATCTTCGCGTTCTACGGGCGCGCCCGTGCAGCCGCCGACGAGGCCATCACCGGCCTCGGCCTCGACACGATCGGCACGACCTTCACGGGCAAGGCGGTCTCCCTGCGGTGGGTGCTCATCCACATGATCGAGGAGACCGCCCGCCATGCGGGCCATGCCGACATCGTCCGCGAGCTGCTCGACGAGACCACCGGCTACCTGCCACCCGACTACTGACTCCCGTAGCGGGGTCCCAGCCGGAGCGCTCCGTGCGCCGCAGCCGGCGGGCGGCGCTCAGCCCAGCAGGAAGCCGTCCGGCAGCTCGTCGCACGGGTCGAGCACGAAGCGGTGCTCACCGGTGCGCACCGCGTGGCCCTCGACCTCGACCACGAGCCCGGCGGCGACGTGCTCCACGGCCCGCGCGCGGAACACCGTGCCCACGATCGACTCGTGCACGAGCTCCTGCCCGACGTCGAGCCGGCCCTCGTCGGCCAGGAGCGCGACGCGGGCGCAGGTGCCGGACCCGCACGGCGAGCGGTCGACCTGCCCGTCGGCGAAGACCGTCACGTTGCGCTGGCGCAGACAACCCTCCTCGGACCCGAGGTCGTCGTGGAAGATCGTGCCGTAGATCCCCGACAGGCGCGGGTCGTGTGGGTGCTGCGCCACAGGCGAGCCGTCGAGCGCCTGCTTGATCTCCCTGCTGAGCGCGACCAGACGGTCGAGGTCGGTCGGCTGCACCGCGGCTCCTGCCGCCGCAGCAGGCAGGCTCGCGTACAGAGCGCCGCCGTCCGCGACGTCGACGGTGACCGCGCCCGCGCTGGTTGCCACCGCCACCCTGCGGGCGACCACCCGCGCGGGCACGTTGCGGAACGCCACGCTGCGCACGGACCCTGCACGACCGGTGACGCGGGCGCGGACCCGGCCGCTGGGCACGTCGAGCACCACCTCGGTGGTGCCGGTGGCTGCCGCCTGCACCCGGCCGGTCTCGACCGCCCAGACGCCCAGCGCCATCGTGCCGTGCCCGCAGGCGGTGGAGTAGCCGTGGGCGTGCCAGAACAGCGCCCCGAGGTGCGCGCCGTCGTCGTCGGGTGGAACGAGGAAGCAGCCGTACATGCCCGCGTGCCCGCGCGGCTCGTGGCAGAGCAGCCGGCGGATCCGCTCGTACCGCGGCTGCCGTGCCGCGTCGCGGCGCTCCAGGACGGTGCGCCCGGGCGGCGCCGGGGCCCCCGCCGTCACGATCCGGAAGGGCTCACCGGCGGTGTGGTAGTCGGTCGTCTCGAAGCGCTCCATGCACATGCCTGCCGCTCATGAGGCGTGCCCGGGGTGGCCGCGCACCACGGCGAGTGCCAGCCCGTCGTGACCCTTGACGCCGACGTGTTGCACGAACGCGGCGGTGACGCGCTCGTCGCCGGCCACCGTGGCGTTGAAGCGCTGCACGCCGGAGACCGCGGCGTCGTCGCTGGGCCCGAGCGCCACCTTGCCGTGCCGCACGACGTTGTCGGCGACGAGCAGCGCACCGGGGCGGACGAGGCGCAAGCAGGCGTGGAAGTACTCGGTGTACGGCGGCTTGTCGGCGTCGATGAAGACCATGTCGAACGGACCCGCGCCTTCCCGCTCGAGCTCGGCGAGCTGGTCGAGCGCCCGGCCCACCCTGATCTCCACGCGGTCCGCCAGCGCGGCGTGCTCGAGGTTGCGGCGCGCGACCTCGGCATGCTCAGGCGCGGCCTCCAGGGTCGTGAGCCTGCCGCCGGCGGGCAGCGCACGCGCGAGCCAGATGGTGCTGTAGCCGCCGAGCGTGCCGATCTCCAGGATCCTGCGCGCCCCGCACGCGAGCGCGAGCACGTGGAGCAGCCGTCCCAGCG
>SKPY01000424.1 GCA_007119305.1 Nitriliruptorales bacterium | reverse complement strand
TCGCGGTGGCGGCCGCCATCCGGCGGGTGTGCTCCTCCGCCTGGGTGGTGCACACGTTGGCGTTGCCGGCGTTGATCACGATCGCCCGGGCGCGGCCGTCCGCGGCGTGCCGCTCGCAGAGCCGGCAGGAGGGCGCCTTGACGAGGTTGGTCGTGGTGACCACGGCGGTGGAGGCCACGTCGTCGGTGGCGACGAGCGCGAGGTCCTCGCGCCCGGAGGGCTTGACGCCGCTGACCACGCCGCCGGCGCGCACGCCGTCCACCGCGGTGACCCCGCCGTGCAGCGGCTGCAGCCCGTCACGCGAGGCGGGCCCCCAGCGCAGCGCGCTCACGGGTACACGCCGATCGCGGTCAGCGCCGTCGTCTCGGGCAGCCCGAGCATGAGGTTGGCGTTCTGCAGCGCCTGGCCGGCCGCGCCCTTGCCCAGGTTGTCGATGGCGCAGGTGACGACCACGCGCCCCACGCGCTCGTCGAGCAGGGCGGAGACCTGCGCGCCGTTGGAGCCCGCCAGCGCCTTGGTGTGGGGGAAGACGCCGGGCTCGAGCACGTGCACGAAGGGCTCGTCGTCGTAGGCGTCGTGCAGGGCGGCCTGCACGTCCGGCGCGCTCACGCCCTGCTGCACGCCGGCGTAGGCGGTGGTCAGCAGCCCCCGGCTCATCGGGATGAGGTGCGGCGTGAAGCTCACCGCACCGAGGTCGCCGGGCAGCCACGTCTCGATCTCGCCGGTGTGGCGATGGGTCGGAGCGCCGTAGGCGGTGAGGTCGGCGTGCACGTGGGAGAAGTGCAGCCGATCGGCCACGGCCCGACCGGCGCCCGAGGTGCCGCTCTTGCCGTCGACGACCACCGTGCCGGCCTCGAGCATGCCCGCGAGCGGGGCGAGCGCGAGCAGGGCCGCCGAGGGGTAGCAGCCGGGGTTGGCGACGAAGCCGGCACCGGTGATCGCCTCGCGGAAGAGCTCCGGCAGGCCGTAGACGGCACGCTGCGCCGGTGCCTCGCCGTCCACAGCGTCGCCGTCGGTAGAAGCCTCGCCGTCGGTCGCATCGTCGCCGGTCCCGCCGGCAACGGTCGCGCTGGCAACGGACGCGCCGCCGTCGCTCACATCGTCACCAGCCCCGCCGTCACCGGTCGCGTCCGCCTCGCCGCGCATGGCACCGGGCTCGGGCGTGAGGTCGGGGGCCGGGTGCTCCTCGCCGTACCACCGCGAGAAGTCGGCGGCCGAGAGCCGGAAGGCCCCCGAGAGGTCCACCACCCCGGTACCGGCCCGGCGCAGTGCCGCCCCCAGCTGCAGCGACGGACCGTGCGGGGTGGCCAGGAACACCAGGTCCAGGCCGATCAGGCGGCCCAGGTCCACCTCGTCGAAGAGCCGGTCCCCCGGCAGGTTCGGATACAGCGCGGCCACGGGCTCGCCGGCCTGCTGGTGGGCGCCCACCACCTCGAGCTCGAGCTCGGGATGGGCGTCGAGCAGGCGCACCAGCTCGGCGCCGCCGTAGCCGGAGGCGCCCACGATGCCGACCCGATGTGCCACGAACCGCTCCTCGTCGTCACGTCGCGAAGTGCCCAGTGTGCATAATCTCGCATCACTATGCAAGCCGGTGCCTCCGCTCCGCCGTCCCGGTTCCTCCGCATGCGAAGGAACGCGACCCGACCAGGTGCCCCTGTGGCTCCGGCCCTCCCGCCTTCCTCCGCATGCGAGGGAAGGCGCCCTCATCACCGACGCGCACCTCCCCAGCCGCGCCCACATCCTGCGCATGCGGAGGAACCTGACCCGACGCGGCGCACCGAGCGAGTCGACGCGGCGCACCGAACGAGCCGACGCGGCGCACCGAACGAGCCGACGCGGCGCACCGAACGAGCCGCCGCGCCCCACGACCCTTCGGAAGCGAGGCGCCTGCCCGGGCGACCCTTCGGGGCGAGGCGCCTGTCCGGGCGACCCTTCGGAGGCGAGCCACCGCGCCGCACGCCCTTCGGGGGCGAGGCGCCTGTCCGGGCGACCCCGGACGCGACGGCGGCGGTCAGGACTCGGGGGGCTTGCGTAGGCGCTTGACCTCGGAGCGGTGGCGCTTGGCCTGCAGGCGCCGCTCCTTGGCGGCGCGTGACGGGCGCGTGCGCCGGCGGGGCTTCGGCGGCTCGAGCGCCTCGCCCACGATGGCTCGAAAGCGAGCCAGGACGGCCTCGCGGTTGCGGTGCTGGGAGCGGTGCTCCGAACCCTGCAGGATCAGCACGCCATCACCGGTCAGACGCGACGCCAGGCGCCGCAGCAGCCGCTCGCGCTGCGCCTCGGAGAGCGCCGCGCTCTCGGCGACGCTCCAGCGCAGCTCCACCTTCGACGAGGTGGTGTTGACGCTCTGGCCACCGGGGCCACCGGAGCGCGCCGCACGCAGCTCGAGCTCGCTGGCCGGCACGGTGACGCCTCGGCGCAGGCGCACGTCATCCACGGTGGTGACTCCTGTTCGGAGCGTCGATGGTGGCCGGACCCGCCCGATGGTCGCGCAGGCCGGCCTGCCACGAGGGCCAGGTCGTGCCGGGCAGGGTGGCACGGCGCCGCTTCCCTCGCCACGCCACCGGCGCCGGATGGCCGGGCGCGCGACCACGGCC
>SKPY01000261.1 GCA_007119305.1 Nitriliruptorales bacterium | reverse complement strand
GGCTGACCGTCGCGACCACCCACCTGTCCTATCTGCCGTGGCGGGGGCTCGCACAGCTGCTGCGCGCCACGAGCTGGCTGGCCGCAGCTGACGGGCCCGTGCTGTTCCCCGGCGACTTCAACCTGCCCGTCCCGGTGGTGCGGGGCGCCGCCGGCCGGGGCTGGCGCCACGCCGGCGGGCAGGCGACCTACCCGTCCTGGCGGCCCCGGACCCAGCCCGACCAGCTGCTCGCACGCGGCCCGGTCACGGTGCACGCCGTGCACGCTGATGCCTTCGTCTGCAGTGATCACCTGCCGCTCGTGGCCACCGTGCGCGTGTCCCCCGCGCCCGCGTCGTGAGGCCAACGGCCGGCCTGCTGCGGGCACACTGGACCCATGGACGTCGTGGCCTACGCGAAGGCGCTGCTCGACCCGGACCGGCTGGCGGTCGCTGGGCTGGTCGCGCAGACAGCGCGCAGCGCCGCGGACCTGGCGGACGCGACCGGGCTGTCCGAGCGCGCCGTGCTCGCCGCGCTCGCCCCGCTCGTGCAGGGTGGCGTGCTCGCACGCGACGGCGACGTGTACCGGCTCGTGCCCGAGGCGCTCCGAGAGCTCGCGCGGCACACACCGCAGCCCGAGCCGGCGGCCCGCGAGGTCTACTACGGGATGACCGCCGACGAGCAAGCGGTGCTGCGCCGCTTCTTCTCGGGCAAGCGCCTCGTGGAGGTGCCGGCGCAGCGCGCGAAGCGGCTCGTGGTGCTCGAGCGGATCGCCCTCGACTTCGAGCCGGGCCGGCGTGTGCGCGAAGCCGAGATGAACGAGCGGCTCGCCGCCTACCACGCCGACTACGCCACCCTGCGCCGGCTGCTCGTCGACGAGGGCTTCCTCGACCGCGCGGCCGGCGAGTACTGGCGTGCGGGCGGCCGGGTCGAGTAGCAGCGCCAACACGCAGACGCGGCGGTTGGGAGTGGCCGCGTGCGGGGAAGCCTCGCACTATGAGCAGCGACACCCCCGGACCAGAGTCCGAGCCGCGTCAGCCCAACTTCGGCCCGCACAACGTGCTGGCCGTCCTGCCCGATCTCGAGGCCGCGCGTGCGGCGATCGCCGACCTCGAGCACGCCGGGATCGAGGCGAACTCGATCTCCCTGCTCGGCCGGGCCGCCGAGGACGCGGCGGCGCCGGACCTCGAGCAGCAGGAGCAGATGGACCAGGCTGTCGTGGGCGACACGGCCCGCACCGCGGGCAAGTCCGCCGCGGCCGGGGCCGGCATCGGCGGGCTCGCCGGGTTCGTCGCTGGCGCGGCCGCCTTCGGCATCCCCGGCATCGGCCCCGCGGTCGGCGCGGGCATCTGGGCGACGGTGCTCGGCGGCGCCACGGCCGGCGCCGGGGTGGGGTTCACCGCCGGCGGCGTGGCCAGCGTGAAGGAGAGCGAGGCGTGGCACCTCACGTTCGGCTCGGTCCGCGAGGGCAAGGCCGTCGTCGGTGTGCACGGCGAGGACGCCGACATGGTCAACGAGGCCGGCGAGATCCTGCGCCGCCACGACCCCGAGCGGGTCGAGGAGTTCGACGTCGCAGGGGCCCGGCGCGTGTAGGTCTGGCACCGGCAGCGCCCGCGCACTACCCTGCGTCACGCCGGCCGTTGCCGCCGGCGGGTCCCCCCGGGCGAACGTAGGCGGTGCAGAGATGACGCAGGTGAGGCCAGGCGCCGAGGCGTGGTCCGCCGAGGGCGGGGACGTGGGCGTGCTGCTGCTGCACGGCTTCACCGGCAGCCCGGCGTCCCTGCGCCCCCTCGGCGAGGCGCTGTCCGGACAGGGCTACGCGGTGGAGCTGCCCCGCCTGCCCGGGCACGGCACCCGCTGGCAGGACCTCGGCAAGGTGACGTGGCGCGACTGGGCCCGCGAGGTGATCGCCGCGCACGAGCGGCTCGCCGCCCGCACGCGCCAGCGCATCGTGGCCGGCCTGTCGCTCGGCGGCTGCCTCGCGCTCTACCTCGCCCAGACCCGCGGCGACGAGCTGGCCGGGCTCGTGCTCGTGAACCCCTTCCTGGAGCTGAAGCACCCACTCGTGCCGGCGCTCGGCGTGCTCAAGCGGGCCCTGCCGTTTTTCCCGGGTGTCGTCAACGACATCGCGCAGCCCGGACAGGACGAGGTCGGCTACGACAAGATCGCGCTGCGCGGCGTGGCCGAGACGATGACGATCCAGCGGATCGTCCGTGAAGACCTGCGCATGGTCACCCAGCCGCTGCTCGTGTTCACCTCGCGTCGCGACCACGTCGTGCCGGTCGCCAACACCCGGCTCGTGCTCGACGGGGTCAGCAGCAGCGACGTCACCCACCGCTGGCTCGAGCGCAGCTACCACGTCGCGACGCTGGACTACGACGCCGGCGAGATCGAGCACGAGACCGCCGCGTTCGCCAAGCGGGTGACCAGCTGATGGGCAGCGTGCCGGTCGCGCCCGCCGACCGCGCCGCCGCGGCCGGGCAGCTGTGGGATCGCGTGCTCGCGCTCGTCGCCGACCTCGAAGCCGACGCGTGGCAACGCCCCACGCCGTGCCCGGACTGGGACGTCCGCGACCTCGTCGCGCACCTGGCGGGCATCCAGACGCTGTTCGACGCGCTCG
>SKPY01000469.1 GCA_007119305.1 Nitriliruptorales bacterium | reverse complement strand
GCGGCGGCCGCGTCCGCACGCCCCTCGACGCCCGCCGCGGCCACGAGGGCGTCCACGAGGCGCCGGTCCTCGAGGGCTGTGGGGTCGATCCGCACCGCTCCGAACACGGCGTGGCGCAGCTCCGTGGCGGCCGCGCGGACATCCGCCATGACCCGCTCGGCCGCTGCGCGGTGCCGCCGCGCTTCGCTAACGAGCAGGTCACGGAGCCCGACGACACCCTCGCCGGTCCGCGCGGACGTCACGAGGACCCGCGCAGCGCCGAGCCCTTCGGCCTCGAGCAGCCGGCGCAGATCGTCGGCACAGCGCTGGCGGTCCTCCTCGCTCAGGGTGTCGGCGTGGTTGAGCACGAAGACCAGCACCTCAGCGTGGTGCGCGAGGGGACGCAGGATGGCATGGTGCAGGTCGGCCCGCGCGTACTTGAGCGGGTCGACGACCCACACGAGCAGGTCCACGCGCTCGACGAACCGCGCGCTCGACTGCGCGTGGTCGCGAACGACCGAGTCGTGATCGGGCAGGTCGACGCAGATGAGCCCCTCCGCCAGGCCGTCGGGATCGGTGACGTGCCGGCGGCGCACACCCAGCCAGTCGAGGAGCGGCACGGACTCGTCGGCAGCGCCGACGACGAGCGCCTGGGGCTCGTTCGTCACCGGTCGGCGCACTCCGGTCTCGGCGATCTGCTCGCCGACGACCGCGTTGAACAGGCTGGACTTGCCCGTGCCCGTCCCGCCCGCGAACGCGGCGACGACGAGGCCGTCCCCGCGGGCGAGCCGCTCGCCGGCGCGGTCACGCACCGCGCGGGCGCGCTCGAGCGCCTCCTCCGGGGCGCGCCCGTCGGCGAGTGCGACCGCTTCCTCCATCGCCTCGAGGCGGTCGGGCAGCGTCCCGTTCGGGCTCACGTGACCTGCTCCCGTGCCGCCTCGACCGCGCGCAGCGCCGCCACGAGCCGCTCCAGCGCCTCCGGCTCGGGCGCGAGCCCGTCCAGCGCAGCGTCGAAGCGCGCCCGCTCCTCCCGCGCCAGGGCCTCCACCCGCTCGAGGAGGTCGTCGCGAACGCGCTGCAGCAACCAGCGGACGTTCTGCTCGCCCAGCAGCTTGGTGAGCAGCCACTGGTTCGCCGCGCTCGCGCTCGCGGCGATGCCCACCTCCACCCCGGTGAGCCCGCCGGTGCTCGCGAACGCCAGCACGATGGCGCCGGTGGCCGCCGCGTTCACGAGCGTGGACAGCCAGCGCGCCCGCACACGCCGCTCCGCGCCCTTCGTGCGCACGAGCTCTGCGATCGTGTCCTGCCACTCGACGACGGCGTCCCCGGCCCGGTCGCGCACCATCGGGGCAGCGCGCCGCAGATCGGGGTGCCCTGCCACGACCCCCGCGCCGGCCGGCTCAGCCTCCCAGGACTCCGCGACCTCGGCAGCGAGCAGGTCGAGGGTCTCGGTGATGCGCTCGGCGACCGCCCCGCCGATCTCGGCGCGGACCTCGCGTTCCACCCGCTGCTCCTCCGCGTCGGTGCGCCGGTGCAACGCCTCGCGCAGCCAGCCCTTCACCATGCCGGTGGCGGACTCGACGAACTCCCGGAAGCGCTGCCCGCCCACGAGGTCGGCCCAGCGCGCCAGCACCTCCTGGCGCAGGGGGAGCCCCTCTGTGAGGGCGGCACCGACCCGCTGGCCGGCCTCCCCGAAGGCACGGTCGGCGCTGGCGGCGAGCCGCTCGACGGCGGCGCGGTCGTCGCGCCCGGCCTCGAGCACGGGCGCGACCTCGTGGTGGAGGGCCTCGAGGGCGCCGTCCAGCGTCTGGTGGCGCAGCTGCGCCCTCGCGCTCGGCCGAGCGAGCGTCCACAGCCACGAGCGCAGCTCGTCGATGGCCCAGCCGGGCAGCCGCTCGCCGTCCGTGGGTGCGTACGGCACGACCAGCCGCTGCACGCCGTCGAGCCCTTCGCCGGCGAGCTTGTGCTCGAGGTCCTGGGTCAGCTCGCCCACGTCGCGTTCGTGGACCTGCGTCAGCACGACGGCGAGCGCCGTGCGGCGGCGTGCGGCGCGGCGCAGGTAGGCCATGCCCTGCTCGTCGGCGTAGGTGCGCGCGGTGGCAAGCCACAGCCACACGTCGGCGGCGTCCAGCAGCGCGTCTGCGAGATCGCGGTGCTCGGTGCGGATGCTGTCGATGTCGGGAGCGTCCACGAGCGCGAGGCCGTGCGGCAGGGCGTGGCTCGGCACGAGGTGGAGCACGCGGGCGTCGCGCTCACCCACCGGGCCACGCCCGCGGCGCTCGACGCGGGGCAGGTCTGACAGCACCCGCTCAGACGTGAACCAGGACAGCTCGCCGGGGGTGGCCACGAGCGTGGGCGACGAGGTGGTGGGCCGGATCACGCCTGTCGCGGCCAGGGGCTTGCCGACGAGCGTGTTCAGCACCGTGGACTTGCCCGCTCCGGTGCCCCCACCGATCACGACGAGCAGCGGCGCCTCCCGGTCGCGCCAGCGCGCCCGCTGGCCCGCCACGTCGGAGGCGACACGGTCGCGCGTACTCCGGCGCTCCTCGCGGTCGGGCACCGGCAGGGCGACCGGCAGCGCGCGCAACGCCTGCTCGAGGTTGCTCAGGGCATCTTCGAGCGCGTCCGGCTCATGCTCGGTGCGGTCGGGCTGCATCGTGCGCCATACAACCACGGCGCGGCGCCGCGCCGACGCACGTGCCGACGCCCGCCGCCGGTGCTGCTGCCGGCGCGGCCCCTCGCTACGCTCGCAGCACATGACAGCTTCGTTCCCGCTCAGGACCTCCATGACGGTCGCTGGCGCGACCGCCACAAGCAGCTGTACGGAGCATGCGACCGCGGCGCTGACGCTTGGGTCGCACTCACTTGTCAGACGACGTGCGCGGGGTGCGCCTGCGGCCCTGGTCGCGCTGCTGGTCGCGCTCGTGCTCGCTGGCTGCGGGGGCCCGCAGACGGTCCCGCTCGCGGAGCTCGTGGCCGACGCCGAGGGCTACGACGGCCAGCAGGTGATCACGAGCGGGCACGTGCTCGAGTTCGACGCGGACGACGGCGCCCTCGAGCGCCACTTCGTGCTGCAGGACAGCGCCGCGAACCGCGTCCTGCTGCTCCCGCTCGAAGCCGCCGAGGAGCACGGCGGCGCGCTGGTCGAGGTGCTCGGGCAGTTCGAGGCCGACGAGGTGCAGGGCCGCATGCTGCATGTGGAGGAGATCGATCCGCTCGACGACGACGGCCGCCTGTAGCCCGGGCTCGGTCGCAAGGCTGAGGCGGGGATCGGCCACGGGACGGATGGCGCCAGCGTTCGGCCGGCCGTAGGGTGCCCGCATGAACCGGACAGGCGGAGCAGCAGCACGGCCGGAGGCGAGCAGCCGCGAGAGCTCGACCGTCGACCGTCGCCTCGCGGAGCTGCAGACCCTGCACGCCATCGGCGAGATCCTGAACCGCGAACCCGACTTCGGCGCTGCGCTGGGCCAAGCGGTCAGGCGTCTCGTGGAGCTCGTCGGCTGCCGGACCGGGTGGGTCTTTCTCACCCACCCCGGGGAGGACGATCCCCACTACGGGGGCTGGCAGACCGCAGCGACGGTGGGGCTGCCCCCGGCCCTCGCCGCGGACGACTGCCGCGCACTGCGGGACGGCAGCTGCGAGTGCGAGGGGATGTTCCGCCGCGGCGAGCTCGACACCGGCTGCAACATCGTCGAGTGCAGCCGGCTGCGCGGCGCCACCGGTGACACGGCGGGCCTCGAGATCCACGCGAGCGTCCCCCTGCAGGGACGCACCGCGCCCGTGGGGATCCTGAACCTCGCCTCGCCGGGGCCGGAGCCGTTCGACGCCGAGACGCTGTCGCTGGCCGATGCGGTCGGCGCGCAGCTCGGCGTGGCGTACGAGCGCTCCCTGCTGCTGCGTGAGCGGGAGCGGGCCGCCGCCGAGCGCGCCACCCGCGACGAGCGGGAGCGCATCGCCCGTGCGGCGCACGACTCCGTGTCCCAGCTGCTGTTCGGGGCCAGCCTCGCGCTGAAGGTGGCCCGCCACACGACGGAGCGCGAGGCGGTCCAGGCGGCGACCGACCGGGCGGCCGAGCACGTCGAGGCGAGCCTCGTGGAGCTGCGCCGGCTCATCGAGCTGTTGCGCACCGCCGATCTCGAGCAGGGGCTCACGGCAGCGCTCAAGCGGCTGGCCGAACGCACGAGCGGCACGATGAAGGTGCGGCTGCACGCCGAGCCGGTGACCGTGCCGCCGCCCGTGGCCGAGGCGCTGTACCGCTCCGCCCAGGAGGGCGTGCACAACGCGATGCGGCATGGTCGACCGGACCACGTGTGGATCCGCCTGGAGCGCCGCGCAGCCTGCCTCGCCCTCGTGGTCGAGGACGACGGCGCCGGCCCGCCCGACGACCTCGTCGCGGGGGTCGGGCTCGACTCGATCCGGGCGCGGGCCCAGGAGCTCGGCGGGCACATGCGCCTCGCCAGCCGCCGCGACCGCGGCGCCCGCCTGGAGGTGGTGGTCCCGTGGCCGTCAGCGTCGTGATCGTCGATGACCACCCGGTGGTCCGTGAAGGGCTCGCCGGCTTCCTCGGCCTCTACGACGACGTCGCGGTCGTCGCGCAGGTGGCGACCGTCGACGACGCGGTGGCCGCGAGCCGCGCGCACGTCCCCGACGTGGTCGTGCTCGACCTCGAGCTCCGCGAGGGGCACGGCCTCGCCGCGCTGCCGCGGCTGCGTGCCCTTGACCCCGCTCCCGCGGTGCTGGTGCTCACGAGCTTCCTCGACGAGGACTACGTGCGCCAGGCCCTGCGCCTCGGCGCGAACGGCTACCTCGTGAAGAGCGCCGGTCCCGATGCGATCCTCGCCGGCGTCCGCGAGGCCGCGGCCGGGGGACGACCGCTCGACCCCGGGGTCGTCGACGTGCTGGCCGCGCCGGCCGACCCCGACCCGCTCGACCGGCTCACCCCCCGCGAGACCGAGGTGCTGCGGCTGCTCGGCAAGGGCCTGTCCAACCGCGCGATCGCCGCCGAGCTGGTCGTCACGGAGAAGACGGTGAAGACCCACGTGGGCGCCGTCCTCGCGAAGCTGGGGGTGGACGGACGCACGCAGGCGGCGCTGTACGCGCAGGAACGCAGCCTGTAGCACCCGCGCCGGTGCGCGGGCGGTCCGCGTGCGCAGGAGCGCGCTGGGTCTCATGAGCACGGTCTTGTGGTGCCGTGGCGCGTGCCCGGGACAGGACCCGGGCGTTCGGCGGCCCAACATATGTGCTAACTTGTGTGTATGCGAGTGCACATAAGCTTGGATGACGACCTCGTAGCACAGCTCGACCAGCGGGTCGGTCGACGACGGCGAAGCGGGTTTATCGCCGCGCTCGTGCGCCGGGCCCTCGAGGATGAACGCCGGTGGGACGACATCGAGGCCGGGCTCGGCGCGCTGACGGACGAGCACCCCTGGGACGTCGATCCCGGCGAGTGGGTGCGTGAACAGCGTCGCGGCGACTCGCGCCGGGCTGGCTGAGGTGGCGTTCCTGCTCGACACGACGGTTCTCATCGACGCGCTGCGGGGCAGGCCGGCCGCGGAACGTCTCCGCCGTCTCCGGGACGCCGGAGATGTCCCCCTGGCCTGTGCCGTCAACGTGGAGGAGCTGTGGCGCGGGCTCCGCCGCGATGAGGAAGCCGTCGTGCGCCGTCTCGTGCAGGGACTGAGGATCATCCCGTTGCGCGCAGCCGAAGGGCAGCGGGCTGGGTCCTGGCGTCGTGAGCATGCCGCGCGCGGGATCACCCTGCGGCAAGCGGACTGCCTGATCGCGGCCGCTGCCGCTGCCGTGGATGCGACGTTGGCCACCGGCAACCCCTCGGACTTCCCCATGCCCGAGCTTCGCGTCGAACACTGGCCCGTGGGTGAGTGATGCTCGTGGCTCGAGTGCGGTCGTTGGCCTGCGAAGGACCACGCTGCCCCCGTTGGGCTTCCAGGCATCACCTTCCACCGAGCCATGGGTGCCGCCCGCGCAGCGCTCAAGCGCGCTGGCTGGCGCTGCGGGTCGCGTCCACGATCTCGGCCGCCTCGCCGTAGCGGTCGAACGGCGGCATGATGTAGAGCCCGGCGGCGGCGCGGGCCAGCTCGGTTGCGAGCTCGGTGGCGATCGCAGCGCCCTCCGCGGCGGCGTGCTCACCGGCAGCGCGGATCCGACCACGCACCGCCTCGGGGATGGCGATGCCCGGCACCTCGTTGTGGAGGAACTCGGCGTGCCGGGCCGACACGAGCGGTAGCACGCCCACGAGCAGCGGCAGCTCGAGCGTCCCGTAGCGCGCCTCGTAGGCGGCGCGGAACGTGGCGAGCGCCGGCGGATCGAAGACCGGCTGGGTGAGCGCGAAGTTCGCGCCCGCAGCGATCTTGCGGTGCAGCAGCCGGCACTCACGCTGGAGGTCCGTGGGCTGGAGGTTGAGCGCGCAGCCGACCACGAAGCTCGTGGCCTCGCCGATGGACGCGCCGGCGTGATCGACGCCCACGTTGAAGCGTCCGGTGATCAACGCCATGAGCGCGCTCGGTGCGACGTCGACGTTGCTCGTCGCGTCGGGGTAGTCGCCGATGGCGGTCGGGTCACCCATGCACACGAACACGTTGCGGATCCCGAGCGCATGCGTGGCGAGCAGGTCGCCCTGGATGCGCAGCAGATTGCGCCCGCGGGTCGGGAAGTGCAGCACGGTCTCGATCCCGACATGCTCCTGGATGAGCCGGCACGCCCCCCACGGGCTCATGCGCATCCTCGCCATCGGGCTGTCGGCGACGGTGATGACGTCCGCCCCGGCGTCGGCGAGCGTCTCGGCCCCGGCGAGCAACCGAGCCGCCGACGCGCTGCGGGGTGGGTCCATCTCGACCGCGATGGCCAGCCGCCCTTCGTGCAGGGTCCGGGCGAAGCGCGTCTGCTCGGACGAGGTGCCGACCCCTGCGTCGTGGCCCGCCGGTGGCAGCACCTCCACCTTCGGCTGCTCGTCGACCCGGCGGAGCGCCGCGGCCATCGCGGCGGTGTGCCCCGGTCCGGTGCCGCAGCAGCCACCCACGACGTAGACGCCCGCGCCAACCAGCGCCCGCGCATGCTCCGCGAAGTACTCCGGGGTGGCCGGGTACAGCAGGCGCCCCCCGACCGCGGCGGGCCCGCCAGCGTTGGGCCGTGCCACCAGCGGGGTCTCGCCAACGATCGCCCGCAGCCCGTGCACGAGCCGAAGCACCTGCGCCGGCCCCTGGGAGCAGTTCACCCCGATGCCGTCGGCGCCGGCCGCAAGCAGCTGCTCCCCGACCTGGGCCACGGTCGCGCCCAGGAGGATGCGGTCGTCCCGCGTGAACGTCATCGACACCACGACCGGCAGGCCGCAGACGTCCCGGGCGGCCGCCAGCGCCTGCTCGGCCTCGGTGAGGTCCGTCTGCGTCTCCACGGCGATGAGGTCGACGCCGGCCGCTGCCAGCGCAGCGATCTGCTCGGCGTAGGCCTCGTAGGCCTCCTCGGGCTGCACCCGCCCGTAAGGGGCGAGGTGCACCCCCAGCGGTCCCACCGAGCCGGCCGTCACGACCCCCGCGGCCCGCGCCAGCTCGACCCCGGCCCGGTTGCTCTCGCTGACGCGGTCGGCGAGCCCGTGGCGGGCGAGCTTGAAGCGGTTCGCGCCGAAGGTGTTCGTCTGGACCAGCTGTGCTCCGGCCGTCACGAACGCCTCGTGCACCGCCCGCACGGTGTCGGGCGACGCGACGTTGTGCCACTCCAGACAGCTGTCGGGAGGCACGCCCCGCTCCACGAGGCTCGTGCCCGTCCCGCCGTCGGCCACGACCGGCCCGGCGCCGAGCAGCGCCCGCAGCCGTTGCGCACCCATGCAGCTCCCTCCAACCCGTCGCCACGAACGGTCTCACTGTACGCGGGCCTGTGCTCAAGGGCTCATCGCTGCGCGCCGATCGTCCAGCGGGGAGCTGCGCCCTGCCTGGCGGGGCGTGTTCTCCAGTCCCGCAGGCACCCGGGAGGCCCACGCTGGCGGCACGAAAGGGGCGGACACATGAGCGGTGGCACGACGATCGTGCTGCTCGTCGCCGTCCTCGTCATCGCCGCACTGGCGTCGAGCCTGTCGGCGACACGCCGGAGGGCTGACCGGGAACAGCAACTGCGTGAGCTCTTCGCCGCGCGTGCCTCCCGGACACCGCAGCCCGCCGAGGGCGAGCTGTCACGCGGGCCCCACCCCGTCCAGCCGCGCACCACCCCTACCGACCGGTTCGTCGACGAGCAGGGCAACGTCGTCGAGCGCGCCGCACCAGCGGCTGCGGGGGCGGCGGGGGCTCACCCGCCAGGCACCGCCGGGTCCGGGGGCTCACCACGCGGTGTCGTGCTCCACGGCACCCTCCCCTTGCCGCCGGCGCAGGAGCAGCTGACCACGCGGGACCATGACGCCCCCTTCGCCATCGAGCCGCCGGCGGACCTGCCGACGTTCGCCGCGATCGGCGGCATGGACGACTTCAAGCGCGACATCCACGACACGGTGGGGCTGATGCTCGCGCACTCGGACAAGGCCGATGCCTACGGCATCACCTGGAACGGGCTGCTCCTCCACGGCCCTCCTGGCGTCGGCAAGACCTTCCTCGCGCGCGCCATCGCCGGTGAGCACGCGCTGAACCTGCTCCACCTGTCCACCGGCGACCTCGTCGAGGGCGTGGTCGGCCAGTCGGCGAAGAACGTGCAGCGCGCCTTCGCAGCGGCCGCCGCACACCGCCCGTGCTTGCTGCTGTTCGACGAGTTCGACTCCGTCGCCCAGCGCCGGGACGGCGGCACGCACGCGGAGGAACGGCGCACGGTCAACCAGCTGCTCACCTGCCTCGAGGAGCAGCGCGGCGCTCACGACCTCGTCGTCGTGGCCACGACCAACGACGTGGAGCACCTGGATCCCGCGGTGATCCGCCCCGGCCGGTTGGACCGCCACGTGCGCGTGGACCTGCCCGACGCTGCCGCTCGACAGGCCGTCCTGGCGAGCCAGCTGCGTCACCGGCCCTCCTGTGACGGCGTCGATCTTGCCGACCTCGCACGCCGCACCCAGGGCCTGACCCCAGCCGCGCTCGCCCAGCTCGTGGACGCGGCCGCGCTCCGAGCGTTCCGGGAGGCGTCCCAGGCAGGCGCCCTGGTCCGCATCACCCACGCCCACCTCCTTGAGGCGCTGGCCGCGCGCGGCGGGACGGACCGTCCGACCGTCGAGGACTGGGACTGGGACCAGCTCATCCTCGCGCCCCACGTGCGCGAGGAGCTCCAGCAGCTGCAGCTCCTCGTCGAAGATCCCGACCTCGCGGACGGCTTCGGAGTCACACCACCCACCGGGGTGCTGCTGGCGGGTCCACCCGGCACCGGCAAGACCACGGTGGCCAGGGTGCTCGCCGCACAGGCGCGGTGCTCGTTCTATCCCGTGTCCGCAGCCGACGTGACGAGCAAGTGGGCGGGTGAGAGCGAGCGCAGCATCGCCCGGCTGTTCGCCCGCGCCCGTGAGAACCGTCCGGCGATCATCTTCATCGACGAGATCGACGCGCTCGGCGCACGGCGTGAGGCCGCAACCGGCGACGCCGCCGCCCGTCAGCTGAACCAGCTGCTCACCGAGATGGACGGCCTCACCGGCAGCCGGGGCGTGCTCGTCATGGGTGCGACGAACCGCGCGGAGCTGCTCGATCCTGCCCTGGTCCGCGGCGGGCGGCTCTCGCGCACCATCACCCTCGAGCTCCCCGACCGTCACGGGCGGCTGGCCATGCTCCAGCTCATGACGGCCCGCATGCCCACGGTGGACGTCGACCTGCATGCCCTCGCCGCGGCGACCGCCGAGCTCTCCGGCGCAGACCTCAAGGCGGTGTGCCAGCAGGCAGCGCTGCACGCCCTCGTGCGCGCCCGGCAGGCCGCCGACCCGGACGCCGAGCCGGCAGTGCTGCACGCCGACTTTGACCGGGCGATCGCCGACCGCCGCGCATCCGCCCCACCGGCCTGACCCCGCGGCGCGTGCACATCCGGCTTCGCGGCGCCCACGCGGCATCCTCCCCCACTGGCCGCCGCGCCACCACCCGACCACCCGAGTTTGCCGCGCCCACGCGGCATCCTCCGTGG
>SKPY01000499.1 GCA_007119305.1 Nitriliruptorales bacterium | reverse complement strand
TCGGCCGGCCTCGGCGGCCGCCACGGCCGCAGCCACGGTGCTCAAGCCCACCGCGTGCTCGTCGGCCAACGGCCGGCCGAGCACCGCCGGCTCCTCGCGCTCCAGGAAGCCGGTATCGACCTCGCCCGCGAGGAACGTCGGGTGGCGCAGCAGGCGCACCAGCAGGTCGCGGTTGGTGCGCGGGCCGTGGATGCGGGCCCGCGCGAGCACCCCGGCGAGGTGCCGCGCCGCGCTCTCGCGGTCGGGGCCGTGGACGATCACCTTGGCCAGCATCGGGTCGTAGAACGCGCTGACCTCGCTGCCGTCCTCCACGCCGCTGTCGAGCCGGACCCCGTGGCGTGCCGGCGCCTCGAAGCGGGCTTCGACGCCCGGCACCTCGAAGCGGTGGACGGTGCCGCTGGTCGCCGCCCAGTTGTTGGTCGGGTCCTCGGCGTACAGCCGCACCTCGACGGCGTGACCGCCCAGGGGCGGCGGCTCGCCGACGAGCCGGCCGCCCTCGGCGATGCGCACCTGCTCGGCGACCAGGTCCAGCCCGGTGCAGCACTCGGTGACGGGGTGCTCGACCTGCAGGCGGGTGTTCATCTCCAGGAAGAAGAAGCGCCCGTCCTCGGTGGCCAGGAACTCCACCGTGCCGGCGCCGACATAGTCGACGGCCCGGGCGGCGTCGCAGGCGGCCTGGCCCAGGCGGGCGCGCAGGTCCTCGTCGACCAGCGGCGAGGGGGCCTCCTCGAGGACCTTCTGGTGGCGGCGCTGCGCGGAGCACTCCCGCTCGCCCAGCGACCACACGGTGCCGTGGGCGTCGGCCAGCACCTGCACCTCGATGTGGCGGCCCCGCTCCACGTAGGGCTCGCAGAACACCTGCGGGTCACCGAAGGCGGCCTCGGCCTCCCGGCGGGCGGCGGCGACCTCGTCGGCGAGCGCGTCGGCCTCGCGCACGATGCGCATGCCGCGCCCGCCGCCACCGGCCGAGGCCTTGATCAGCACCGGCAGCTGCTCGGCGGTGACCGCCGCCGGGTCGAGGTCGGCCAGCACGGGGACGCCGGCGTCGGCCATCAGCTTCTTGGCCTCGACCTTGGACCCCATCGCGGCGATCGCTGCTGCGGGCGGGCCGACCCAGACCAGGCCGGCGTCCTGCACGGCGCGGGCGAAGGCGGCGCTCTCGGAGAGGAAGCCATACCCGGGGTGGACCGCGTCGCAGCCGGCATCGACGGCGGCGGTGACGAGCGCGTCGACGTCGAGGTAGGTCTCGGTGGCGCTGCGCCCGGGCAGGTGCACCACCGCGTCGGCCTCGAGCGCGTGGGGCGCGGCGAGGTCCACGTCGCTGGCGACGGCCACGGCCTCGATGTCGCGGCGGTGGCAGGTCGCGATGACGCGCCGGGCGATCTCGCCGCGGTTGGCGATGAGCAGTCGTCGGATCACGTCACCCTCACATCCGGAACACGCCGTAGCCGTGCGAGCCCCGCACCGGTGCGGTGTGCACTGCCGAGATGCACAGGCCCAGCACCGTGCGGGTGTCCCGCGGGTCGATGACGCCGTCGTCGTACACCTGCCCGGAGAGAAACAGCGGCAGCGACTCCGCCTCGATCTGCTCCTCCACCGCGGCGCGCATCGCGGCGTCGGCCTCCTCGTCGAAGGGCTGGCCTCGCGCCTCGGCCGCCGCGCGATTGACCAACGACAGCACGCCGGCGAGCTGGGTGGGACCCATCACCGCCGACTTGGCGCTGGGCCAGGAGAACAGGAAGCGGGGGTCGTAGGCGAAGCCACACATGCCGTAGTTGCCGGCCCCGTAGGAGGCGCCGAGCAGCAGCGACAGGTGGGGCACCTCGGAGTTGGACACGGCGTTGATCATCATCGAGCCGTGCTTGATGATCCCGCCCTGCTCGTAGTCGCGACCCACCATGTAGCCGGTGGTGTTGTGCAGGAACAGCAGCGGCGTGTCGGCGGCGTTGGCCAGCTGGATGAACTGCGTCGCCTTCTGCGCCTCCTCGCTGAACAGCACGCCGCGCACGTTGGCCAGGATCCCCACCGGGTAGCCGTGGATGCGCGCCCAGCCGGTGCACAGGCTGGTGCCGTACAGCGGCTTGAACTCGTCGAACTCGGATCCGTCGACCACGCGGGCGAGGACCTCGCGCGGATCGAAGGGCACGCGCAGGTCCGGCGGGACCACGCCCAGCAGCTCCTCGGCCGGGTACTTCGGTGGAACCACCTCGCGCGCCGGGCGCGGGTGCGCCTTGCGGTGGTTCAGTCGCGCGACGATGCGCCGGCCGAGCCGCAGCGCGTCGTGCTCGTCGACCGCGAAGTGGTCGGCCAGCCCGGAGGTGCGCGCGTGCATCTCCGCGCCGCCGAGCTGCTCGTCGTCCGACTCCTCGCCGGTGGCCATCTTGACCAGCGGCGGGCCGCCGAGGAACACCTTGGCCCGCTCGGCCACCATCACCACGTGGTCGCTCATGCCCGGCAGGTAGGCCCCGCCGGCCGTCGAGTTGCCGAACACCAGCGTGACCGTGGGGATGCCGGCCTTCGACAGCCGCGTGAGGTCGCGGAAGATCCGCCCGCCGGGCAGGAAGATGTCCTTCTGGGTGGACAGGTCCGCGCCGCCGG
>SKPY01000044.1 GCA_007119305.1 Nitriliruptorales bacterium | reverse complement strand
CGGCCGCTGGGATCGCCTGGTCGGCGTCCCACGCGCTGGCGTGCGGTGTCAGGCGCTCGTTGACGAACCGGCGGACGCTGGCGCGCAACGCGTCGTGCTCCGGGCTGAAGGGGGTGGTGGGCACGGCGCGCAGGGTAGCGTCCGCCGGCGGGGCGCCACCAGCCGCACGCGCCGGCGGGGCGCCGGGCATCACCAGCCGACGGCGTCGAGCCGGCTGGCGACCGCGCCGGCGTAGCCGGCGCCGAACAGCTGCACGTGCACGAGCAGGTGGTACAGCTGCAGCGCCGGGCGGCGCTCCCGCCAGCCGGATGCGAGGGGCCAGGTGGCGGTGTAGGCGTCCCACAGCGTCTTGGGGAACCCACCGAAGACGTCCATGAACGCCAGCTCGTACTCGCGGTCGGCGTGGCACACGGCCGGGTCGATGAGCCAGCGTCCCCCGACGACGTTGCCGCTCCACAGGTCGCCGTGCACGAGGCTGGCCGGTGGCTGCTCGGGCAGCAGGTCGTGCAACGGACCGTCGAGGGCCCGCTCCAGGCGGCGGCGGAGCGCGGCCGGCAGGGCAGGCGCCGCCAGCCACGGCCGCAGGCGCTGCTCGGCGTAGAACTGCGGCCAGGACTCCCACCAGCCGTTGCGCTGCGGCAGCGAGCCGATGAGGTTGTCGCAGTGCCAGCCGTACGCCGTTGCGGTCGTGCGGTGCAGCTCGGCCAGGGCCGTGCCCAGCGCCTCCCAGTCGGCTGCGGTGGGCGGGCCCGGACCGTCGGGCACCCGCTCGAGCACGAGCAGGTCGCCCTCGGCGGCGAGCACCGCCGGGACCGGCGCGCCCGCGGCGCGCAGCGCCGCGAGCCCGTCGGCCTCTATGCGGGGATCGTAGGGCGTCTGCTTGATCACCACCGGCGACCCGTCGGCAAGCTCGGCCGCGTGGACCGCGCAGATCGAGCCCCCGCCCAGCGGCTGCCAGCCCGCCGGATCAGGCAGGTCGATCACGGTGCGTGCCGCGGTCGTCGAACTCGTCGGCGAGGTGGTCGACGAGCCCCGCGGCGCCGGAGCGGCAGATCTCCACGACCCGCGCGAACCCGCGCCGCCCGCCGTAGTAGGGGTCGGGGACCTCGTCGGAGTCGGCGTCGGGGTCGAAGTCGCGGAACAGCCGCACCTTCGCGCGCGCAGCCTCGTCGGGCGCCAGGGCGCGCAGGTCGCGGGCGTTGGCGCGGTCCATCGCCACCAGCAGGTCGTAGTGCTCGAAGTCCGCGGTGGTGACCTGGCGGGCCTCGCCGTCGAGGCGCAGGCCGGCGGTCGCCGCCGCCTCGCGCATCCTGCTGTCGGGCGGGTCGCCGAGATGCCAGGAGCCCGTCCCCGCCGAGTCGACCTCGACACGGTCGGACAGCCCGCGCTGCGCGAGGGCTTCGCGCACAGCAGCCTCCGCGGTCGGCGAGCGGCAGATGTTGCCGAGGCACACGAGCAGGATCTTCATCGCGGGGGAGGCTAGCGTTGCGGGAGCGACCACCCAAACGAGGAGCGCGACGGCGATGAAGGTCCAAGTGGGCGATCCGGCCCCGGAGTTCACCCTGCTCGACCACCGCGGCGAACCCTGGGCGCTGGCGGACCACCTGCCCGCAGTGCTGTACTTCTACCCCAAGGACGACACCCCCGGCTGCACGAACCAGGCGTGCGACGTGCGTGACCACTGGGCGGACTACAGCGCGCACGGGGTCACCGTCGCCGGGATCTCCCCCGACAGCGTGGACAGTCACTCGCAGTTCGTGGCCAAGTACGACCTGCCCCACGCGCTGCTCTCCGACCCCACCCGCGAGGTCATCGAGGCCTACGGCGCCTGGGGGGAGCGCACGCGCTACGGCAAGACCTTCGAGGGTGTGATCCGCAGCTCCGTGGTGGTGGATCGTGACGGCACGGTCGCCGCGGTGTTCGACCAGATCAAGCCCACAGAGCAGTCGCACAAGGCGCTGGAGGTCGCGCGGACGCTGGGCGCGTGAGCGCGCCTCAGCCCGGCTGGTTGCGCAGCGCGTCGGCGGCCTGGGTGAGGTAGGCCCACAGCGGCGCCTCGAGCTCCGGGTCGAGGCCGAGGTCGTCGAGCGCGGCGCGCATGTGCGCCAGCCACGCGTCCCGCTCGGCCGCGCCGATCGCGAAGGGCGCGTGACGCAGCCGCAGCCGGGGGTGGCCCCGCTGCTCGCTGTACGTGGTGGGCCCGCCCCAGTACTGCACGAGGAACAGCGTGAGCCGCTCGGTTGCGGCGGTGAGGTCCGCCTCGGGATACAGCGGCCGCAGGAGCGGATCCTCGGCGACCCGCCGGTAGAAGCCCGCGACGAGACGCCGGAAGGTCGCCTCCCCGCCGACGGCGTCGAACAGCGTCTGTGCCTGCATGCTCACTCGGCCCCGGGTTGGGGGAGGCCCTCCCCCACACGCCGGCGCACGCGGCCGGTGACCCCGTCGCCGGTGACCTCCTGCGGCAGGGCGCCCGTGTCACGGTCGACGCCCAGCAGCACGAGCGCGACCCAGCCCGCGCCCGAGCGGGCGGCGCTCGTCACCTCGGCGGGCTTGCCGCCCGCAGCGAGCCGCTGCCCGGCCTCGACCGGCCCGTCGAGGT
>SKPY01000508.1 GCA_007119305.1 Nitriliruptorales bacterium | reverse complement strand
TGCGTGGCGGGGACGGGAGCGTCAGCCGCCTCGCGCGGGGAGTCGGTCGTGGACATCGTCTACTCCTCCAGGACGTGGCGGAAGGTCGCCAGGCCCAGCAGCAGGAACAAGGCGGCCGCCGCCGTGAGCAGCAGCAGCCAGGGCAGGGCCGCACTGATGGCGCCGCCGGACAGGGCGATCCGTGTGGCCTGCACGGCGGCGATCAGCACGGGGATCGCCACGGGGATCACCAGCAGCGGCAGGATCGCCTCACGGGTCCGGGTGTGGACCGCCATCGCGGACAGCAGGGTGGTGATCCCCACCAGGGCGAGGGTGGCCAGCACGACGGTCAGCAGCAGCAGCGCGATCCCGCGGCCGGGCTCGAGCTGCAGCAGCACGATCGACAGCGGCAGCAGCAGCAGCTGCGCGGCCCCGACGAAGGCGAGGTTGGACAGCACCTTGCCGAGGTAGATGCTCTCCCGCGGGACGGGGCTGACCACCAACGCATCCATGCAGGCGTGCTCGTGCTCGATCGCGAGCGAGCGTCCGATCCCCAACAGCACGGCGAACAGGAAGGCCATCCACAGCAGCCCGGCCGCGATCTGCTCGCGGTGCTCGCTGGCGGTGGGGAAGGAGAAGCTGGCGACGACGACGATGAGCAGGGCGAACAGCCCCATCGCCGTCAGGATGTCGCGGGTGCGCAGCTCGATGCGCAGGTCCTTGGCGGCGATGCGCCCTGCGTCACGCAGTGCACTCATGTCGCCGCCTCGGCGGGCAGGTCGCCACTGCGGTCCTCGGTGGGCACCTGACCGCCAGTGGTCACCGCGGCTCGGCGCAGCAGCGTCTCGACGCGGGCACGGTTGTCTGGCACCGCGTCCACGACGACCCGGCCACGGTCGAGCACCAGCAGGCGCTCCGCCAGGCAGGCGTGCACGGCAGCGTGCACCGTCAGCACCAGGGTGTGCCCCTGTTCGTGGAGTTGCCTGAGGATCGCTGCCAGACGCTCGCTGCTGGCCAGGTCCAGTCCCGTGAACGGCTCGTCGAGCAGCACCACCGCCGGGTCGTGGAGCAGCGCCCGTGCCAGGGCGGCGCGCTGCGTGTTGCCTCGCGACAGCTCCCGTGCCGGGCGGTCGAGGGCGTGGGTGATGTCGAAGCGCGCTGCCGCCCGCACCACGGCGTCGCGGTCCAGCCCGTGCAGGCCGGCGTGGAAGGCCAGGTTCTCCCGTACCGTCAGGTCGCCGTACAGCATGCTCTCGTGGCCCACGTAGCCGAGCAGCGCACGCAGCCCGCCGCCGGCCTCCCGCCGGTCCACCCCGGCGATCGTGACCGTGCCGGTGGTGGGCGCGGTCAGGCCTGCGACGACCCGCAGCAAGGTGGTCTTGCCCGCCCCGTTGGCGCCCATGAGCGCGACGGCGGAGCCGGCGGGCAGCGCCAGGTCGATGCCGTCGAGGGCGATCAGCGGGCCGTAGGTGCGGGTAACCCCTCGCAGCACGACGTCGGCGGGCACGCGGCTCATCGCGTGTGCTCCGACTCGAGCTCCGCTTCGAACTTCGAGGCGCAGCGGGTGAGCACGGTGTCGGCCTCGAACACCCCGTCGGGACCGATGCGCCCTTCGGCGACCGCTTCGGCCCCCCCTTCGAGCGAGTCGGGGACGCGGCCGTCGAAGCGCACCGCGACGGTCGCGTCGCCGTCGGTCACCTCGAAGTGCAGGGTGCCCGCGGCGTCGCGGTGCAAGCTGTCGTCGACCACGAGGCCCGCAAGGCGGAAGCGGCCCTCGCTGGATTCCGCCTCGACCTCAGTAGGGGTGAGGTAGTACACGACCGACTCCTGGAAGGCGTCCACGGCCAGCCAGGCGAGGGCGCCGACCGCCAGCAGGGCCAGGCCCAGCAGGGGCAGGCGGGATGGCCGGTGACGCAAGTCGTCGGCGAGTTCGGAGCCCTCGGTGAGGTCCGGCGTCATCTGCGATATCTCCGACCCCTGTAGGTCGCATCGCTGGGGCTTTCCTAGAGGGTGCCGCGCTCCCGGACCAGCCCGTAGGGCCATGTGGTCCGCGCCGCTCGGGACCGAAGACCCGCGCGCGGTGGAGCGGCCCGTGGAACGGTGTGCTCGAGGCCACCAGCGCCCCGCTGGTCGACACGGTGACCGAAGGCCGTGAGATGAACACGCATGCGACCCAGCAGTCCCCTCATGAGGCGCAGACCTGCGACGCCTCGCGCCCGCGGTGGGGCGCGTTGCTCATGGGGGGCGCGATCCTGCTCGTCACCGCGGTGCTGGGGGTGGTGCTCGTCGGGGCGCAGCTGTCCGGCGGGGGCCTGCCGCGCAACCCCGTCGGCGCGCCCGCGCCCGACCTGCAGCTGCCGACCCTCGAAGGCGAGGAGGTCCGCATCTCGGAGCTGTCCGACGGCCCGCTGCTGCTCACCTTCTGGGCCTCGTGGTGCGCAACCTGCACCTCCAACATGCCCCTGCTCGACCGCCTCTCGGAGGACTGGGCCGACCGCGGCGTGCGTGTCGCGGGCGTCGTGATCGACGACCGGCATGCAGCTGCCGTCGCGGTCGCAGCGGAGCACGGCCACCCCTACCCGAGCCTGTTCGACAGCGGCAGCGACGCGTCCGCGGCCTACACGGTCACCGGCGTCCCGGAGACCTTCCTGATCGACGCCGACGGCACCATCGCAGCCAAGTGGTTCGGGCCCCTGCCCGAGTACGACGTCGAGCTCAAGCTCGCCCTCACCGCGGAATGACCCTCAGACCGGGCCGGCCCTCACGGCGAGCCACCCCCAGCGACAGCGCCGGGGCCCACCATCGCGCTTGGACCATTGGGGGCTGACGACAGGGTCGAAAGACCCTTCTCTCCGCCTGAACAACCTCCGTATCGTCGCTGCTTGTGACGGTCGATGAATCGTCGGATGCGTGTGTGGCAACGAGTCAGATGCGATCGGATTTGTCGGAGTTGTCTGACTGCATCGGGACCGTCTGGCTTGGGGTGATACCGGGTGGCTGACAAGCGCCGCCTGCGCGAGCGACTGCGGACGATCAAGGGGCAGATCGTCCTGTTCACCATGGGCGGGGTGGTGGCCGGCGTGATCCTGGGCGGGATCGGGGCAGCCGCGCTCGAAGCCACGGATGCGCCCGAGTTCTGCTCGGGCTGCCACATCATGGACACCGCCTTCGGCTCGTTCACCGAGTCCAACCACGCGCTGCTCGACTGCAACGACTGCCACGCCCCCGCTGAGCCGTGGCTTGTGAAGATGAGCTTCAAGGCGCAGGCCGGCGCGGGCCACATCTACATGAACACCATCGGCCGCGGTGAGATCCCCGACGTGCTCCACGCGACCTCGACGTCGGCCGAGGTCGTCAACGAGAACTGCATGCGCTGCCACGCGCCGAGCCTCGCGAAGATCGCGCACGACGCCAAGGACAACTGCTACGACTGCCACCGCTCGGTCCCCCACGGGCGTGGCATGTACCGCCCGGACGAGTGGCACGAGCCGATGCACCCGGGTGTCCCAGCTCACCAGGCCACGGAGGCGCAGCCGTGAGGAGGGAGTCTCCAACGTGAACCTCCGAACCCGACGCATCGCCATCGCGCTGTCCGCCGGCGTCGTGCTGGCGCTGCTGGTCTGGGCGGCGTGGCCGACCGCGACCCCGATCGAGGTCGAAGAGACCATCGGCACCGACCTGCCGGCCGATACCTTCCACGTCACCCCCTTCGAGGACGAGTTCCCCGCCCACTTCGAGCTGTATCTGCACAACATGCGGGTGGAGGACTACGTCTCGAAGCTCACCGTGGAGGTCGAGCCCGACCTGCCGATCCTCTGGTCGAACCTGCCCTTCTCGAAGTCGTACAACTATCCCCGCGGGCACACCTTCGGTCTGGAGGACGTGCTCGCCACGCCACGCATCGGCGATGCCTCCATCGGCTCGTGCATGACCTGCAAGACGACCGCGGTGCCGACCCTGCTGGACGAGTTCGGTGACGACTACTGGTCGGCGAGCTTCAACGAAGAGCTGCGTCCCCGGGTGCTGGAGCTCGCGGAGGAGGGCCGCGACGAGCGGCTCGGCGAGTTCGGGCACATGGGGATCGGCTGCTCCGACTGCCACGACCCGCAGACGATGGAGCTGCGGATCACCCGGCCGTCGCTGGTCAACGCCATGGAACGGCGCGGGTTCGACATCATGGAGGAGGCGACCAAGAACGACATGCGCGCACTGGTCTGCGCCCAGTGCCACGTCGAGTACTACTTCGACGCCGACACCAAGAAGGTCACCTTCCCCTGGGACCAGGGGCTGCGACCCGAGGACATGTGGGAGTACAAGGAGAACGAGGCGATCGAGGCCGGGTTCGCCTACGACTGGATCCACGGCGTCTCGGGCGCCCCCATGCTCAAGGCGCAGCACCCCGAGTACGAGCTGTGGAGCTACGGGACCCACGGTGAGGCCGGGGTGACCTGCGCCGACTGCCACATGCCCTACAGGCGCATCGACGGCCGCAAGATCTCCTCGCACTTCTGGGGCTCCCCGCTCGAGGACGTCGAGCAGTCGTGCCGGACCTGCCACGCCGACCGCAGCTCGACCCAGCTCACCCAGCGGGTCCGGGACACCCAGGAGCGCCACCTCGAAGCCATGGAGGAGACGCAGGCGCTGTCCGTGCGAGCGCACTACTACATCAACCGCCTGATCACCGCCGGGGCAGACGAGGACGTCATCGAGGAGACCCGGCACCTGGTCCGCAAGGGCCAGTGGTTCTGGGACATCATCGCCGCGGAGAACTCCGATGGCTTCCACAACCCGCACGGCTCGATGGACGCGATGCGCATGTCCTCGGACGCCTCCAACGAGGCGATCCGGCTGGCCACCCGCGAGCTGGTGCGCTTGGGCGTCGACATCGACGAGCTCGAGGACATGATCGCGCAGACCCGTCAGCAGGTGTGGGAGGAGGAGGACCCGCTCCAGAAGGCCGAGTGGGTTACCAACGAGTACTTCCCCTTCCAGGACTGATCCCACCGGCAGCGCCCTTCCTGGACCGCGAAGAGGCGTGGCTCGAGGGGGACGGCGATCGCCAACGACAGGCGTGCGGACGCTCACTTGAGCGGGTCGTGGCCCCAGTTCATCAGGCTGTAGCGCCAGCGCGACGTCTCGACGTCGCGCGACGGCCGCTGCGCGAGGTGGCGCTTGACGTAGCCGCGCACCGTCCGCATGTGCGCGTAGTCGTCCTCTGAGTACTCGCCGACCTTCGTGCGCAGCAGCTGCACGATCCGCCGGCCCGACTTGTGGCCGATCGACTCGCCGCCCTCGTCCTGCCCCACCGAGCGCGACTCGTCGGTGGCGAGCCAGTCTTCCAGCTCCTTGGGGGTCATGTTGACGAGCTCGCTGAAGTCCTGGCGCGCCCGGCGCTGCTCGTCGCTCTCCCCGGCCATCACGACCACTTCGTCAGCGCGTCGGCGGTGTGCCCTGCCCGCTCGCCGGTCTCGACCGACTCGACGACATAGCGCGGGTCGCGCTCGCTGGCGTCGATCGTCTGGCCCTTGACCTCGGTGCGCTCGGTGACGATCTCGACGATCGTGCCGTGCGTCCCCCCCTGCGGGGTGCCCCACGTGACCTTGTCGCCTGCGCGCAGGTTCGCCATCGGACCTCCTCGTCGTCGCCGCGTCGGGGAACGTGCCCGCCGGCGAGCAGACCTATGCACCGCTTCGCACGGGAGATCGGCGCCCGCGGGGGCGGGCCGCTGAGCCGCTGCCTCGTGAGGGCCAGGCGGTCCTCGCCCGGCTGGTCCGGAGTGCAGGCCCGGGGCGAGCTCCGCGAGGGCGCCGCCGTCCTCGTCGGTGTCCCGCTACTCAGCACTGTCCCCCACGAGTGTTGGGGTCACGAGCCAGCGTCCGGCCGGGCCCGGAAGCGCGCGGCGCGCTCGCGGATCGCCGCCCGCTCGTCGTCGTCGAAGCGGTCCAGCGTCGCGAGCGGCATGCGCGTGCGCTGGTTGCCGGCCAGGGCCTCACGGTGCCGCGCCAGGAAGTCCCAGTAGAGCGCGTTGAACGGGCAGGAGTCCTCCGCGGTGCGGGACTTCGGGTCGTAGTCGCAGCCACCGCAGTAGGTGGTCATGCGGTTGATGTAGTTCGCGCCCGAGGCGTACGGCTTCGTCGCCATGGTTCCGCCGTCGGCGTACTGGCTCATGCCGACGACGTTCGGGGCCATGACCCAGTCGTAGGCGTCGATGTACAGGGCGTGGAACCAGTCGGCGAGTGCCTGCGGGCGGACGCCGGCGATGAGCGCGTAGTTGCCGAGCAGCATGAGGCGCGGGATGTGGTGCGTCCACGCACGCTCCCGGAGGTCACCGAGCGTGGCGCCCAGGCAGCGCATGGCCGTCTCGCCGGTCCAGTAGAAGTCGGGGACGGCGCCGTCCTGGCCCAGCACGTTGTCGCTGCGCCAGGCGGGCATCCGCAGCCAGTACAGGCCCCAGACGTACTCCCGCCAGCCGCACACCTGCCGCAGGAACCCCTCGTAGCTGCTGAGTGTTGGCGCCGCCGTGACCCCGTAGCGCTCCCGGTAGCGCGTGTCGGCCGCGTCGCACACCTCCCTGGGGTGGAGCAGCCCGAGGTTCAGCGGCGCGGACAGCAACGAGTGCCAGAGGAACGGTTCGTCATCGACGACGGCGTCCTCCAGCGGACCGAAGCCCTCGAGGCGACGCTCGACGAAGTCGCGCAGGGACCGGCGCGCCTCGGCACGCGTGGCGGGGAAGCGACGCGGCCGTTCCTCGCCGTGGAGCACGAGGCCGAGCGCGCCCTCCCACTCGGCCAGGTCTCGGCGCACCTCGACGTCGATGTCATCCTCGCGTGGCCGGTAGGGACGCGGCGGGTTCAGTGCCTTGCCGCGCGGCGGCCGCTCCCGGTTCTCTGCGTCGAGGTTCCAGCGCCCGCCGATCGGCTCGTCGCCGTCCATCAACCAGCCGCGCTCGCCACGCAACGCGCGGTAGAACGTCTCGAGCCGCAGGGTCGCGCGGCCGCGCGCCCATTCGGCGAAGCGTGCCTCGCCGGCGACGAACGCGTCGTTGTCCACCTGGGTGATCCCCCACCGGCGCAGCAGGCGACGCAGGTCCCAGCTCGACGGCGCCATCACCAGGAGCCTGTCGGGATCCGTGCCCGCGAGGCCGGCTTGCAGGGTGTCCGCCTGCCGGTAGTCGACGGTGAACCCGGCAGCGCGCAGCTCGGCGGCGAAGTGCCGCATCGCCGACAGCACGTAGGCGAGCTTCTGACGGTGCCAGCGACGCTGGCGCAGCTTCGTGAACGACTCCACGATGACGACCCGGTCCCGTCCCGGCTCTGCGTCGGCGAGCGCTCCAAGGCGGCGGTTGAGCTGGTCGCCGAGGACGAGGATCGTGCGGCTCATCGCGGTCAGGCTAGCTACGTCACCCAGCGCTCGCGGAGCGTGTCGAGGACCTGCAGCGTGGCGACGCCGTCGTCCGGCGGCAGCGGCATGCCCTCGCCGGCGAGCACCGCCCTGGCGAACGCGTCGGCCATGAGCGTGTAGTGGTTCGCGGCGGCCAGCGTCTCGATCTCGGCACGGTCGTCTTGTCCCGGCCCGAAGCGCACGAGGCGCACCGGCTCGTCGGGGGTCCCGACGAACGGTGTCTCCACGAGCAGCCCGCCGGCGCTGCCCAGCACGCGCACCCACTGGGCACGCGCCGTCTGGGTGCCGCAGGTGAACGCGGCATGCCGACCGCCGGGGAACTCCAGCACCGCCGTCGTCAGCACGTCCGTGCCGAACTCGGGATCGATGCGCACCACGCCGGCGGCCTCCACCGGCTCGGACCCCAGCACGAGCCGCGCGGAGTCGACCGCGTAGCAGCCGATGTCGAGCAGCGCACCGCCCCCGAACGCCGGGATGTTGCGGATGTCGGCCGGGTCACGGTTGTCGTAGGCGAACACCGTCTGGACGGCCTGGACGTCACCCAGGGCCCCCTCCGCCACAAGCTCGCGCACCCGCGCCCACTGCGGGTGGAAGCGGTACATGTACGCCCCCATGAGCTGGACCCCGCCTGAGCGGCAGGCGCCGATCATCTCCTGCGCCTGCGCGGCGGTGAGGCCGAGCGGCTTCTCGCACAGCACGTGCTTGCCCGCCGCGGCTGCCGCGGCGGTCCACTCGGCGTGCAGATGGTTCGGCAGCGCGATGTAGACCGCATCGACCTCATCGCTGGCGAGCAGTGCGTCGTAGGCGCCGAAGGCGTGCGGGATGCCCAGGTGCTCTGCGACAGCGCGAGCCCGGGCGAGCTCGCGCGAGGCGATGGCCGTGACCGTGCAGGCCTGCGCCGCCTGCATGGCGGGGATCACCTTGCGCACGGCGATCCGCGCCGTCGACAGCACACCGATGCGCAGGGCCACTTCGGCCTCCTCGTGGCTGGTCAGTGGGCGCTCGAGGCGGCCCAGATGTTCACACCCGCCACGTCGGTGGCGTGCTCGTCGATCTCGGCGAGCTCGGCGTCGGTGAACGCGAGGTGGTCGACCGCTGCGACGTTGTCCTCGAGCTGGGCGAGGGTGCTCGCTCCGATGAGCGTCGACGTCACGCGCGGATCGCGCAGCGTCCAAGCAAGCGCCATCTGCGCCAGGCTCTGTCCCCGGCGCGCGGCGACGTCGTTGAGCGCACGCACCTTGGCGAGCGTCTCCTCGGTGAGCAGGGCGGGGTCGAACGAGCTGGGCCGGCTCGCGCGGGAGCCCTCCGGCACGCCCTCGAGGTAGCGGTCGGTGAGCAGCCCCTGCGCCAGTGGCGAGAACGTGATGCAGCCGACCCCGAGCCGCTCCAGCGTGTCGAGCAGGCTGTCCTCGATCCAGCGGTTCAGCAGGGAGTACGAGGGCTGGTGGATGAGCAGGGGGGTGCCGAGGTCGGTCAGGATCTGCGCGGCCTCCTCGGTACGTCGCGACGAGTAGGAGGAGATCCCGACGTAGAGCGCTTTGCCCTGGCGCACGGCGGTGTCGAGCGCCCCGATCGTCTCCTCGACGGGAGTATCAGGGTCGACGCGGTGGGAGTAGAAGATGTCGACGTAGTCGACGCCCAGGCGCGCCAGGCTCTGGTCGAGGCTCGCGAGCAGGTACTTGCGTGACCCCCACTCGCCGTACGGCCCGGGCCACATGTCGTAGCCGGCCTTGGTCGAGAGCACGAGCTCGTCCCGGTAGGGCCGCAGGTCGCTGGCGAGGATGCGTCCGAAGTTCTCCTCCGCCGAGCCGTACGGCGGACCGTAGTTGTTCGCGAGGTCGAAGTGCGTGATGCCGAGGTCGAACGCACGCCGGATGATCGCGCGCTGGGTGTCGGCGGGCCGGTCGTCGCCGAAGTTGTGCCACAGTCCGAGGGTGATCACCGGCAGGTCCAGCCCGCTGCGGCCGGTGCGGCGGTAGGCCATCGTCTCGTAGCGGTCGGCCGCAGCCACGTGCGTCATCGCGCCTCCTCGACTCCAGGGCTGCCGCAGCCTAGCAGCGCCCGGCAGCAACCCCGAGGCGGCGCTCAGTCGATCAGGATGCGGCCTTGGTCTCCAGCCGTTGGAGCGCGTCGATGAGCTGCGGCTTGCTCATCTTCGACCGGCCCGGGATGCCCGCCGCCGTGGCGCGCTCGTAGAGCTCCTGCTTCGACAGGTCCTCGAGCCGGCCACCAGCCGGCACCGGCTGCTCGGGCTGGCCACGGCGGCGCGACGATTCCTCCACGCTCGCCCGCAGCGCCGCCATGAGGTCGGTGACCTTCGCGGGCTCCGCCTCGTCTTCGACGACGATGTCCTCGCCCTGCGCCTTGTGCTCGATGAGCTCCAGCACCCGCTCCCGGTACGTGTCGTGGTAGCGGGTGGCATCCCACTCGACGCTGAGCGAGTCGATCAGCTGCTCGGCGGTGCGCAGCTCGCGCTCGGTGGGCTCGACGTCGACCGGCACGTTCTCGACGTCGTCGGGACCGCGGATCTCATCGGCGAAGAACATCGTCTCGAGGCCCAGAAGGTCACCGATCGGGCGGATCGTCGCGAGGTACTGCTTGCCCCGCATCACGAACCGGGCGATGCCGACCTTGTTCGTGGACGCCATCGCCTGGTGGAGCAGCGCGTAGGGCTTCTCCGCACCGGCGTTCTC
>SKPY01000189.1 GCA_007119305.1 Nitriliruptorales bacterium | reverse complement strand
GGCGATCTCGTGCGGCTCATCGAGGGCCGCCCCTTCGGCGCGTTCCGCCGCACCGACCAGGTCGCCCCGCTCGAGCAGGTCCGCCTGCTCGCCCCGGTCATCCCGAGCAAGGTGCTCTGCGTCGGCAAGAACTACGCCGACCACGCGGCCGAGATGGGCCAGGACGTCCCGGCGGAACCGCTGATCTTCGCGAAGCCCGCGACCTCGGTGATCGGCCCCGAGGAGCGGATCCTCCTGCCGGCGCTGTCGGAGGAGGTCCACCATGAGGCCGAGCTCGCGGTCGTGATCGGGGCGCTGACCCGCAAGGTCAGCGTCGAGGACGCGCTCGACCACGTCTTCGGCTACACCTGCGCCAACGACGTGACGGCGCGCGACCTCCAGCGCCGCGACGGGCAGTGGACGCGCGCCAAGGGCTTCGACACGTTCTGCCCGCTCGGACCGTGGATCGACACGGAGGTGGACGCCGGCGACGGGCTCGCGGTGCGGTGCCGCGTCAACGGGGAGATCCGGCAGGACGGCACCACAGCGGACCTCGTGTTCGGGATCGCCGAGCTCGTGGCCTACTGCGCCGCGTTCGCCACCCTGCTGCCGGGCGACGTCATCCTGACGGGCACGCCCGCGGGGGTCGGCCCGATCGTCGACGGGGACACCGTCGAGGTCGAGATCGCGGGCCTCGGCACCCTCACGAACCCGGTGGTGGCCGACCGGTAGCCTGGCGAAACGCCACGCGATCCTGGAGAGACATGGCTGCACCACGCGTCCGCTTCTGTCCCGCCCCCAGCGGGTGGCTGCACGTCGGCAGCGCCCGGACCGCGTTGTACAACTGGTTGCACGCGCGCGGCCGGGGCGGGGTGTTCGTGTTCCGCATCGAGGACACCGACGCCGAGCGCGCCACGACCGAGTCGATGCAGGGCATGGTCGCGGCCATGCGCTGGCTGGGCCTCGACTGGGACGAGGGGCCGGACGTCGACGGGCCCTACGGTCCCTACCTGCAGTCCGAGCGCGCGCCGCTGTACGCCGCCGTCGCCCGCAGGCTCCTGGCCGCGGGGGTGGCGTACGAGGCCTTCGAGACGCCCGAGGAGCTCGCGGCAGAGCGGGAGCGGGCGCGTGCCGAGGGTCGCCCCCCGGGCTACTCCGGGGCCCACCGCGAGCTCAGCGAGGAGCGCAGGGCGGCGTACCGGGCCGAAGGACGGCTGCCGGTGCTGCGGGTGCGCACCCCCGACGAGGGCGAGATCGGCTTCGACGACGTCGTGCGCGAGCGGGTCACGTTCGCGTGGCGGGACGTGCCCGACTTCGTGATCCTGCGTGCCGACGGCACCGCGACCTACCCGCTCGCCAACACCGTCGACGACCTCGCGCAGGGGATCACCCTCGTCGCGCGCGGGGAGGACCTGCTCGCCTCGACGCCGCGGCAGCAGCACCTTGGTGCGCTGCTGCTCGCCGACGACGGCTCCGGCCGCAGCCTCCTCGACGCGGCGCTCGCCGAGGTCGGCTTCCCCGCCAGGCCGACCGACTGGGGGCCGGTCGCCGCCTACGCCCACCTGCCGATGATGGTCGGCCCCGACCGCAAGAAGCTGTCCAAGCGCCACGGCGCCGTCGCTGTGGACGAGTTCCGGCGCCAGGGGTTCCTGCCAGAGGTGCTCGTGAACCTGCTCGCGTTGTGCGGTTGGAGCTACGACGGACGGACCGAGCAGCTCAGCGTCGATGAGCTCGTGCGCTACTTCTCCTTCGAGCGGGTAGGGAGGAATCCCGCGCTGTTCGACGCTGACAAGCTGCGGGCGTTCAATGGCGATGCGATCAAGGCGTTGCCCCCGGAGGCGCTCGCTGACCGCCTCGTGCCCTACTTCAGCGCTGCAGGGCTGGTCGCGGACCCGCCGGGCACGGCCGAGCGGGAGCTGCTCGGGCGGCTCGCGCCGCTGCTGTCCGAGCGCATCCAGACGCTCGCGGAAGCCCCGCCGCTCGTCGCCTTCTGCTTCCACGACGAGGTCAGCTACGACGACAAGGCGGTGGCCAAGCACCTGAAGGGTCGTGCTGGCGAGGTCCTCGACGAGGCCCTGCCAGCCCTCGAGGAGGTGGAGCCGTGGAACCACGAGGCGATCCTCGCCGTGTTCGACGGCCTGTGCGAGAAGCTCGGCCTCGGCCGGGGCAAGGTCATGCAGCCGGTGCGGGTCGCGGTTGCCGGAACCGCGGTGAGCCCGCCGTTGCCGGAGACGCTCGCGGTGTTGGACCGCGCGACCGTCGTCGAGCGGATCCGCGCGGCGCGGGCGCTCGTGCAGGAGTGAGCTCGGCAGGAGGGGTGCAGCGGTGAGGCACGGCGGTGGGAGGCACCAGCGGTGAGCCACGACCTCGGGCGGCACCCATGAGCCACGCCCACCCGCTCGCACGGCTGCTCCGCGAAGCCGCCGCGGGCCGCCCGCCTCCGGCGGACGGGAGGGTCCGCGTGCTGCCACCCCTGCCGGGCCCCGTCCACGCAGTCGTGGGGTTCACCGCGCACCACGTCGTCGCCGCGCCTGTCAGCGTCGGCGAGGTCGATCAGGCGCTCATGCTCCGCGAGGTGCCGCGCGCCACGGCCACCGCCACGGCGGGGGAAGGCGGAGCCGAGGGGGGT
>SKPY01000397.1 GCA_007119305.1 Nitriliruptorales bacterium | reverse complement strand
CGTCGACACGCCGCTCCTCGACCGGCTCACCGGCGGGCAGGGGCTGCAGGCGCGGCAGGAGTTCGCCGCGCAGTTCGCGCCCAGCGGCAGGCTCACGCGCCCTGAGGAGATCGCCGAGGTCGTCCTCGACCTGTGCGCCGGAACCACCGCGTTCTCGTCGGGGGATGTGGTCCTCGTCGACGCCGGCCCCACCACCGAGCTGCTGGGGCACCAGTGATGCTGTCCCGTCGTGCGCTCCCGGAGGCAGCGCGTGCCCTTCCGGCACGGATGGAGGGAGGCGGGACAGGAGCCGATCGCCTGGTCCCGAGCCCCCAGCGTTGGACAGCGGCCGCTAGGCGTCCCGTCACGGCAAGGAAGCGCTGAGAGAAAGGCAAGGCCATGCCCACCGTTGAGAACCACATCGTGATCGAGTGCCCGCAGGAGGACGGCTGGGAGTACCTTGACCGATCCGACGAATGCGAGCGTCTGGCAGAGCAACGTCGTCGAGTTCGAAGGTGAGGTGAGCGGCGACGGGACGCCCCAGGTCGGTGACAAGGGCTGCGGCGTCGTGAAGATCGCCGGACGCAAGATCCAGACCCGCACCGAGACGGTCGAGGTCGTACCCGGCGAGATGATGGCGCTCAAGTCGGTCGACGCCCCCTTCCCCATGCTGGCGCGCTACGAACTGGGCAGCGCCGCGCAGCGCACCCGGCTCACGGTCCGGTTCGAGGCCTCTGGCTTCGGGGGCTTCTTCGGGAAGCTCACGGACCCGATCGTTGCGCAGATGATCGACCGCGATACCCGAGCGAGCCTCGCCAACCTGAAAACGATCCTCGAACGCGCCGGCTGAAAGCCTTCGGGCACCTCCGGGGCCGCCATTCGCTGGCGCCGGCGGGCACCCGCCGATCGTCGTGCGCGTCGTGGGTCCTTTGGCCTTGCCTGCGGCCGAGCGGGCCAGCGACCATGGTCAGGCTCCGCGTTGGCGTCTGCGTGAGCGCTGCGGTGACCGGAGGGGCGGGTCAAGCGGGAGGGCTAGGAGGTCGCCATGCGCGTGGAGGCTCCGATCGGCGCACGTCCGGCCTCGCCGCATGCTGCCGCCTCTCGCCCGGCCCGGGGCGCCTCCCGCCGGTGGCGGGCACGGATCGGTGTGGGCGCGGCGCTCCTCGCGCTGGGTGTCGGTGCCGCATTGGCGCTTGCGATCGCTCGGGGCGGGCCCGCTCCCGCTGCGGTCGCCGGCACCGGCCTCGGCGAGGCGCAGACGCCGGTGGAGCCCCTCGCTGCGCGAGACCTCGAGGCGGTCGCCGACTTCGTAGACGCGAGCATCACCGAGGCGATGGCGCAGCACGACATCCCCGGCGGGGTGTTCGTGCTGGTCGCCGACGGGCGCGTCGCCCGCGCTCAGGGCTACGGGCACACCGACCTCGAACGGCACACGCCGGTCGACGCAGCATCGACGCGCTTCGACATCGGGTCGGTGAGCAAGCTGCTGACCGCCACCGCGGTCATGCAGCAGGTCGAGCAGGGCGCCCTGGACCTGCACGCCGACGTCAACACGTACCTGACCGACGTCGGCGTGCCCGACGCCTTCGACGAGCCGGTCACGGCTGCGCACCTGCTCACCCACACCGGCGGGTTCGCCGAGCACTACCTGCTGGGGTCGATGGCATCCGGGCCGGGCCAGGCCGAACCTCTGGCCGACAGCCTGCCCCGGTTCCAGCCGTCGAGGATCCGCCCACCGGGTGTCGTCCACCAGTACGACAACTTCGGCATGGCGCTGGCCGGTCACCTCGTGGAGACCGTCACCGGCCAGTCGTTCGAGGAGTACGTGACCGGGCACATCCTCGAGCCGCTGGGAATGACGCGCAGCACCTACGGACGCGCGGTGGCCGACACCCACGACGTCACCCCGCACGAAGCCGTTCCCGGCCTCGGCACCACCGGGGCGGTGCCGCACGAGTACGTCAACATGCTGCCCACCGGTGGGCTGTGGACCACCGGTGAGGACATCGCCGCGTTCATGCTCGCGCACCTGCACGGCGGCGAGCACGAGGGCACGCGGATCCTGGAGGCGGACACGGTCGCGGCGATGCACCGCACCCAGTTCGCACCCCATCCGGACGTCGCGGGGATCGGCTACGGGTTCTTCGAGCACCGCACCGGCGGCCGCCGCGGTGTGCAGCACGGCGGCAGCTGGGTCGGCGCCAGCGCGCACCTGTACCTGCTGCCCGACGCCGACTTCGGGTTGTTCGTCGCCTTCAACCACGGCGCCGGGGTGGAGCTCACCCACACGCTGATCTACGACGCCCTCGACCGCTTCTTCCCGGTGACCCGCCAGCCGGCCGTGGCGCCGCCCAGCCCCGAGACCGATGCCGGCGCCTTCGCCGGGCAGTACCGGTGGAACCGCCACGACCGGTTCACGTTCATGCGGCTGATCTCCACCCTGACGGTCGCTCGGCTGCAGGTCAGCGCCAACGACGACGGGACACTCGCCACCACGATGGCGCCAGTACGGCTGCTGCCCGATGCCACCTGGGAGCCCGCCGGGCCCGGCGTGTTCGTCGAGCAGGGTGGCACGACCACTCTCGTCTTCGACGCCGACGACAGCGGCGCGGTCACCGGGCTGCACGTCG
>SKPY01000101.1 GCA_007119305.1 Nitriliruptorales bacterium | reverse complement strand
GCGATCGCAGCGGCGCGCTCGGCGACGGCGTCGGGGGCGACCGTTACGGGCACGTCCTCGGCACCGGGCTCAGCCCCCTCCCCCGCTGTCCGCACGTGCTGCGTCACGGCATCGAGGTCGGGCTCCGCGCCCACGTCGCGGGGGCGGACCTCCCAGGCCTCGTCGCCGGCGGTGACCGTCACGGGCTGGTCCAGCCGCTCGGCGACCGCCGCCTGGACGGCAGGTAGCATCTCCGCTGCCGCCGCGGTCGTCAGCGACGGCTCGGACTCTTCCACGGGCAGGGCCACCGCGCCGGCACGCTCGCGCAGCGCGCTCTGCACGCGCTCGACGGCGACGTCCTGTGCGACCGCACGCCCGCTCGTGCCCGCCGCGACCTCGAGCTCCGCACCCGAGCCCACGAACGCCGCACTGCGCGGCTCGCGGTCGATCTCGCCGGCCACCTCGGCGACGGCTGCGGCGATGCGCTCGTCGGGCGCGGACAGCGGCAGCCACGCCTCGGGTCCCTGCTCCGCGAGGGACCATGCGGCCCGAGCCGTGTCAGGTCGCGGTGGGAAGGCCTGTCCCGCCACCTCGAACAGGCGCCGCGGAGCGGCCGAGGCGCCGAGCTCGCGTGGGGTCGTCTCCCACTCCTGCGCCTCGTACGCCAGCACAAGCGGCCGATCGAGCGCCGCGTCGACGGCGTCCGACCAGGCGCGCGCCCCGAGCGCTGCCGTGCCCGCTGCGAGCACGACGCCGAGGCCGATGGCCGCGAGCAGCAGGCCGCGATGCGCGTGGCCAGCCAGCATGATGTGCAACACCTCCTGCGTCGGCGTTCTCACCCAGTCAGACGGGCACCCCCGTGGTCGGGTTGCGTCGAGTTCGGCCGGCGCGGCTGCGTGTGGGCCGACTCCGACCGCGGACGCGTGTGGCCGTCTTCGGCCACGCGGCTGCGTGTGGGCCGACTCCGACCACGGACGCGTGTGGCGGCGGCGACGTCCGACCTCCCGGCCAGGGCGCGACGTCCGAGCCTGGCGCCGGGCGGGAACGCAGTGGTCGGCGCCGACGTCCAACCGGGAGCCGACCTGGAGGGGTGCGATGAAGATGCGTGCGGTGGCAGCGGGGCTGGCGGTGGCGCTGGCGGCAGCGGCCTGCGGCGAGGTGGGTGCCGCCGAACGCGACGTGGACCGCATCGACAGGGCGCTGGCCGACCACCCCGACGAGGCGGTGGCCGAGGTGGGTGCGGGCTTCGACGCGTTCGGCTTCGACCTGCTTGCCGCACTGCGCGCCGACTCCGCTGAGCCCAACCTCGTGCTGAGCCCGCTGTCCGCAGGGGCGGCCCTGTCGCTGGTGCTGGCCGGCGCCGGCGGCGACACCGCAGCCGAGCTCGCCGCCGCGCTGGGCATCGACGCCGACGCGCCCGCCGACGGCCGGGTGGGAGCACTGCTCCTGGCGCTGGCCGACGCCGACGGCGTCGACCTGACGCTGGCCAACGCGGTGTGGACCCGGCCCGACTACCCGCTGACCGACGAGTTCCGCGCGGCGGCCGGCGCTGCGCTGGGTGCCAGCATCGACGAGCTCGACCTCGCCGACGCGGAGGCCGTCGCCGAGATCGACCGGTGGGCGGCCGAGCACACCGACGGGCTGGTCGAGGAGATCACCGATGCGCTGGCCGTGCCCGACCCCCTTGTGGTGGCGGTGCTGGCCAACGCGACGCATTTCGCGGGGGTGTGGACCGACGAGTTCGATCACGACGACACCCGTCCCGGGCCGTTCACCCGCGACGACGGCTCGACGGTGACCGCCGAGCTCATGCGCGCCGACGACATGGAGGTGGCGGTCGCCGTCGACCCTGATGCCGCGGTGGTGCTCGCACGCCTCGCCTACGGCGACGATCAGCGGTTCGGGTTCGAGGTGCTGCTGCCCTCCGACGACACCCCGATCAGCGACGTGCTCGACCACGTCGACGCCGCGCGCTGGCGTGCGCTGTCCGAGCAGGCCATGACCGAGACGGGCCTGCGCGTGGTGCTGCCGCGCTTCGCCGCAGCGTCCGACCACGATCTGACGGAGCCGCTGCAGGCGCTCGGGGTGGACCGTGCGTTCGGCAACGGCCACGACTTCACGCCCATGTCGCCGGACAACCCGTGGCTGGGCACCGTGGCCCAGAAGGCCGTCATCGAGGTCGACGAGTCGGGCACCGAGGCGGCCGCCGTGACCGCGGCGGAGATGCTGGACTCGGCGCCGCTGGTCACCGAGGTCATCGTGAACCGCAGCTTCGCCTTCGCCGTCCGCGACACCACCACCGGCGCGAGCCTGTTCCTCGGCGTCATCGACGACCCCACGGCCTGACCCCCGGCGCCGCGCCACCCGGCTGCCCTCGTCAGCGCAGGAGCACGGCGTGGCGGCGCAGCGCCGCGACCCGCTGCAGCTGGCGCTCCCACGTCGCCGACAGCGCGACGAGGGCGAGGCCGCCCACGGCGAAGACGACCCACCGGGGCAGGGTTGCCGCGACCAGCCACCCCTGCGTGGCGACCACCACGGTCACGCAGGCGCCGGCAGCGAGCACCAGCGCGGACCAGCGCAGCCACGCCCCCAGCGCTGCGAGCCCGACCGCGGCGGCGACGAGTGCGACGACTC
>SKPY01000454.1 GCA_007119305.1 Nitriliruptorales bacterium | reverse complement strand
GCGCCACGCGCCGTCGCGGGCGATGCGCACGTGCTCAGGGCGGATCGCCAAGGCGGCGGCCCCGTCGGACCCCGACACCGGGACCGTCGTGCCGCCGAGCACCGTCGTCCCGTCGCGCACATCCACCGGGATGATGTTGTGCACGCCGAGGAAGCGCGCGACGTCCAGTGACGCCGGGCAGGCGAACACCGCACGGGGGGCGCCAGCCTGCGCCACCCGCCCGGCCAGCAGCACCACCAGGCTCGGCGAGCTCGGCTGCCTCGGCCTGATCGTGGGTGACCGCGACGATCGTCAGGGCGAACCGCTCCTGCACGGTGCGCAGCAGACGGCGGAGCTCGGCCCTTCGGGGGGCGTCGACGGCGGAGGTGGGCTCGTCCAGCAGCAGCAGGCGTGGACGAGCGGCAAGCGCCCGCGCCAGCGCCACGCGCTGCTGCTCACCGCCTGACAGCGACCGCACCGTGCGGGCTGCGAAGCCGTCGAGTCCGACCTCGGCGAGCAGCGCTTCGGCCTCGCGGCGGCGCGCAGCGCTCGGGACCTTCTGCATCCGCAGCGGGAAGGCCACGTTGTCGCCCACGTCCATGGCGGGAAACAGCCGCGGCTCCTGGAACATCACCGCCACGCCCCGCTGGTGGGCCGGCGTTGCTGTGACGTCGTGGCCACCCAGGCGCACCGTGCCGCTCGCCGGCACTGCGAGCCCGGCAAGCGCGCGCAGCAACGTCGTCTTGCCGGCTCCGGACGGTCCGACCACCACGGTGAACGACCGGCCGGCTGCGCCGACGCTGATCCCGTCAAGGACACGAGCGCCGTCGAGGTCCACCGTCAGGTCCTCGCAGCGCCACACGACACCGGCGTGTTGCAGGCTCATCGCAGCACCTCGTCTCTCCAGCGACGATCGAGCTCTTCGACCCGCTCGGCCGACAGCTCGGGGACGAGCTCGCCGAGGTCGTCGAGGACATGGTCACCGCCGCGGCGCTGGTCGAACAGCGCCTGCTCATCCGGCGCGAGCCGCTCGACGTCGAGCACGGTGGGCATCCCCCAGATCTCCGGGTCCTCGAGCAGCGCCTGCAGCGACGGGTCGAGCAGGAGGTCGGCGACCACGAGCGCACCCTCCACGTTCGCGGCGTTGGCGGGGATGGTGACGTAGCTGGTGTTCTGCAACGTGCCGTGGTCGAGCACGAACGGGCGGACCTCCGGCGCGAAGGTGCCCTGCAGCACACCGGTCTCGACGAACGTGGGGTCGTAGCTCATCGCGAGGTCGACCTGCCCGTCGCCGAACAGCTGGCTCAGCTCGGCCTCCGAGCCCGGGAACGCCGCGCCCGCGCGCCACTGATGGGCGCGCAGCTCGGCGAGCAGGGCGAACGCCTCGTCCTCGCCGAGCGCCTGGACGACCTGGCGCACGAACGCCGACCCGGTGAAGTCCGGCGGAGCCGGGTAGGTGAACCTGCCGGGGTTGTCACGCGCCCAGGCCAAGAGCTCTCCGAACGTCGCCGGCGGGTCCGGCAGCCGCTGCGGATCGTGGGCGAACACGAACGCGCCGCGGGTCCAGGGTGACTCCTGGCCGTCGACTGGCACGCCGAAGTCCAGCGCGATCGTCTCGTCGTCCCAGTCGACGAGGGCGGTGTTGGGCAGCCGCCTGGCCCAGGCCTCGAGCCACAGCCCCGCCTCCTTGCCGGCGGCGAAGTTGTGGCCGTTGATCCAGATGAGGTCCACGCTGCCCGGGTTCCGCCCGGCCTGGCGTTCGGCGGTCACCCTGCGCACCGCGTCGACGGTGTCGCTGATGGGGACCCGCTCGATCGTCACGCCGCGGGCGGCCGCCGCAGCGCTGACGTGCTCGTCGACGTAGGTGTTGACCCGGTCGTCACCCCCGAACATCCACCAGCGCACGGTCTGGCCCTCGGCGGCAGCAGTGACGGCCTCCCAGTCGGCGACCTCGACATCGGCCTGCGCCGGCGACCCACCGGGGCTGCATGCCGCAGCGAGCAGGCCGAGCAAGGCGAGGACGGCGACGCCCCGCGGATAGCGGCGCCTCACCGCGCCACCCTCGCGACTGTGGTCTTCACGTTGCGCCACTGACGGTCTCCTCCACGATCTTGACCAGCGCCGCTGCCGGGGGCCGGTCGTCGCGCCGCTGCGGCCGCGCGTAGGCGATGCGCCCGTCCGGTGCGACGACGAAGTCGCCACCGAGCTGGCGGACGTCCTGGCCTGCGCCGCGGATCCGATGGCCCGTGCGCAACAGCTGTGCGTACTGGCGCCACACGCCGGGGTCGAGCCAGATGCCGGCCCACACCGCGCGACGCAGCCCCCAGGCGCGATAGCTGCCCCGACCCGGGTCCAGCGCCACCGGGTACGGCCAGCCGGTGCCGTCGAGCAGCATGGCACGGACGCGGTCCGGCTCGTCGTGGACCACCGCGAGCGCGGTCGCCCCGGCCGCGTCCAGGCGCCGTCGGTGTCGGGCCACCTTCACGAGGTGGGCGCGGCAGATCAGTCATCCGGCGTGGCGCAGGAACGTGAGCAGCACCGGTTGGCCGCGCAGGCTCGCGAGGTCGAACCCGCCGCCGTCGAGCAGCGGCAGGTCCAGCGGCGGGGCGGGGGCGCCCACGGTCGGTGCGCGTGCCGGC
>SKPY01000080.1 GCA_007119305.1 Nitriliruptorales bacterium | reverse complement strand
TCGACCGCCTGGACGCGACCGCGGCCGGAGCGCGGGTGCGCCGGCGGCTGCGCGACCTGGGGGTGCGGGGTGTGCCGCGGGGGCCGCAGCCGTCCACGGCCGCCAACCCCGCCGGGCTGACCCCGAGGCAGGTCGAGGTGCTCAAGCTCGTCGCGACCGGGTTGAGCGATGCGGACATCGCGGCACGCCTGCACCTGTCGCCCAAGACCGTCGGGCATCACGTCTCGGCAATCCTGGCCAGGCTCGAGGTCACCTCCCGCGGCGAGGCCGCTCACCGTGCTCGCGAGCTCGGCATCGCCAGCGATGAGGCGGGACCCGGATCCCGCTGACGGCGCCGCGCAGCCCAACCGCCGTCCGGCTCGCAGCCACCGCGACGCGGGCCACGAGACGGACCTTCGATCCTTGCGCCGGGAGTGAGGACCTGCCGCCATGGCCGCGTGCGGAGGGGCTCTGCTACGGGCAGGTCACACGCCGGCACGGTCCGCAAGAAATTCCGCGTCAACAACCCGCGCGTGTCTCGCGTGTTGATAGTAGCAAGCTGTGCTACAGTTGTGACAACAACCAGGAGGTGCGTGATGGCAGCTGGCGGATCCGCGTCCGCCGCGCAGGTCGTCGAGCCGGTGCTCGATCACGCCGCGGCCGAACGCGCCCGGCTGGTCAACGAGGCCCGCGCTGGCCTGCTCAAATCCGGCGGCGCCGTCACCATCGAGATGATCGCGGAAGCGACCGGACGGAGCCAGCCCGCGGTCCGCCAGTGGGTCACACGGCAACGAAACGCCGGCGCGCTCGCCACCGTCACCCACGACGGCGTCGTGCTCGTCCCCACCTTCCAGCTCGACGACGCGTTCGCGCTCAACCCTGATGCCGCGGCGGTCGTGGCCCGCCTCGTCAGGTACGGCATGAGCGGCTGGGCGATCTGGGACTGGTTCGCCACCCCCAACACCTGGCTCGACGGCGCCACCCCCGAAGCGGCGATCGCGGACGGGCGCAGCGACGCCGTTCACGCCGCGGTCTCCGGCCTGTTCCAGGAGTGACGCCGGTCGGCGCGTGCGGGAGCGACCACTGCCCCGTGCCGCAACCCGACAGCGTCACCCTGCGCCGCCTGCGCACCCATGCGCTGCCCGCCGGGACCCTGCTGCGCCGCGACCACAAGAGCGCCCACCTCGACCCGTCCGCGCTCGTCCCTGGCGTCGGCAGCACGCGGTTCGCGCCGCTGGCGGATACCCGTCACGTGTACGTCGCCGCGACCACGTTCGCGGCCCTGCTCGAGTCCGCCTTCCACGACGCCGCCCCGCCCGCCCCGCGCATCCCCGTCGCCCTGCTCGCCCAGTGGGCCGAGGCCGAGGTCGCCCTCCGGCGAGACGTCCGCCTGATCGATCTGCGCGACTTCGAACTGGACCGGCTCGGGATCGACCGTGCCGCGCTCGTGGCCACGTCCGCAGCGCACTACCCGTGCACGCGCGTGTGGGCGCGCATCCTGCACGAACGTCGGGTCGGTGGCCGTGACACGCACGGCCTGATCTGGCACTCGCGACAGACCGAGCTTCGCGCTCGGGCGTTGAATGACCGGCCCGCGCTCCGCGAGCTGATCGACACCCACCCCGCCGCGGTCGCCGTCCTGTGGGCGCCGCCCGCCCCCGCCAAACTGCTCCGCGCCACAGGTCAGGGACTCGGGCGGCTCGACCACGGCGTCGGCGACCGCTACGTCACCGACCTCGTCGCCCTGCTCGGGATCGTGGCGCAAGAGTAGGCGAGCCGGGTGGTGCAGGTGTAGGGGCGTCGGGCAGCCTCCTCTGCGAGCAGACGCGCGAGCTCCCGGGCGTCGTCACGGCCGTGGAAGGCCCCGTCGGCGTGGCTGGCTCGTCAGCCTTGGGGGTGGGCGTGGACGCGGTCGAGGATCTTGCCGCAGAGGCGGGCGAGTTCGGTGACGTCGTCGTTGTCGAGGCCGTCGAAGACGAGCCGGCGGACGGCGTCGACGTGGCCGGGGGCGGCAGCGACTACCTGCTGCCAGCCGGCGTCGGTGAGCACGGCCAGGGTGGCGCGGGCGTCGTCGGGGCAGGAACGGCGGGTGACCCAGCCGCGTTGTTCAAGCCGGCTGATCACGTGGGACAGACGCGACAACGACGCGTTGGCATGTGCGGCGAGCTGGCTGAGCCGCAGGGTGCGCCCGGGGGCTTCGCTGAGCAGCGCGAGCACCCAGTACTCGAAGTGGTGCATCCTCGCGTCGCGGTGGAGCTGGCCCTCGAGCGCGGCGGGCAGCTTGAGGATGACCGCGGCCAGCTGGCGCCAGGCGTGCTGCTCGTCGTCGTCGAGCCAACGGGTTTGTTGCACGGGTGTGGTCCTCGCTGTCAGGCGGCGTGGAACGAGCGCTTCGCGAGCCCCATCCAGAAGCCGTCGATGGGCTGTTCGGGCGCGGCCTCGGGGTCGGACGACGCGCCGAGGGTGACGAACATCGGCGCGAAGTGTTCGATGGTCGGGTGTGCGTAGGGCATGCCGGGCGCGCGGTCGCGGAACGCGGCGAGTGCCTCCACGTCGCCGGCGGCGAGCGTCTCGGCGGCCCAGGCGTCGAACTCGCGCGACCAGCCCGGTGCGGGTGCGGCCGGGGACCGCCAGTGCTCGCGGGACAGGAACGGCAGCCCGTGGGTGGCAAACCCCGACCCGACGATGAGCACCCCGTCGTCGCGCAGGGGCTGCAGGCGGCGGCCGAGGTCGAGCAGCCGGTCGGGCTCGAGGGTCGGCAGCGATATCTGCAGCACCGGGAGGTCCGCGTCCGGGTACATCACCGTGAGCGGCACATAGGCGCCGTGGTCGAGCCCCCGCCTCGTGCGCACCACGCAGGTCGTGTCGGGCATCAGCGCCTCGACCCGCGCGGCCAGGTCGGGAGCGCCGGGAGCGGGGTAGGTGACCTCGTAGTACTTGCGCGCGAACCCCCCGAAGTCGTAGGTGAGCGGGACCGGCTCGGTCGCGCCGAGCATGAGCGGCGCGGCCTCCCAGTGGGCCGAGACCATGAGGACGGCCTTGGGCCGCGGCAGACCGGCGGCCAGCGCCTGCAGCTGGCTGACCCACAGCGGGTCGTCCACCAGCGGCGGGGCGCCGTGGCTGATGAACAGCGCCGGCATCCGCGCGACGGGGCCGTCGGGCGCGCGTGCGGCAGTGGGGCCGGCGGACCGAGGTGCGGGGTTGCTCATCGCTGGCTCCGGTGTTCGGACTCGTCTTCGCAGGCGGGCGGCGGGCGGGGTGCGGCGGGGGCAAGGGGCCGCGCGCCGCACCTCCGTTCGGGGGTCAGGCGTCCTTGATGGCGGAGATCTCCACCTCGAGGGTGACCTTCTCGGACACGAGCACGCCGCCGGCCTCGAGCGCGGCGTTCCAGCTCACGCCCCAGTCCTTGCGGTTGACCGTGGTGGCGCCCTCGAAGCCGACACGGGTGTTGCCGAAGGGGTCGACGGCGACGCCGGTGTAGTCGAGGTCGATCGTCACCGTCTTGGTCACCCCGCGCAGGGTGAGGTCGCCCGTCACGCGGTAGCGCGTGTCGTCGAGCTGCTCGACGGCGGTGGAGACGAAGCGCAGCTGCGGGTGGTCCTCCATGGCGAAGAAGTCGTTGCTGCGCAGGTGCGCGTCGCGGTCGGCGTTGCGCGTGTCGATGCTCGCCGCCTCGATCGTGACCTCGGCGTTGGAGCGCGTCGGGTTGGCGCCGTCGATCGTGATGGTGCCGGCGAAGTCGTTGAAGCCGCCGCGCACCTTGGTGACCATCGCGTGGCGGGCCACGAAGCCGAGCCGGCTGTGCGACGCATCGATCGTGTACGTGCCGGTGAGCCGTTCGCGCTCCGTGCGGGTGAGGGTGTCGGTCGTCATGTCGTCCTCCTTCAGCGGGGTGGGCAGAGCATTGCTTGAAGCATCAACTAAGCATCACTGTAGCGCTGAATGATTGAACCGTCAACTTCCTGTGTGGATGGGCTTGCCGCGTGCTGCAGCAGGGCCACGTCGCCATGGCTCGCGTGCACGACCGCCGGCGCGCAGGTCGTGGCGCGGCGGCCCGGCTGCGAGTCTTGGGCACGCGGGCCGCAGCGACCGACCACCGCGACGCAGGGGAGCCGATGACCAGCACACCCGCCGAGGCCGACGCCCGAGCCCGGAGGGAAGGTCTGCGTGACGCGGCAGGATCCGTGCGATGCTTGTACCAGCACACGCCAGGAGCGGGCATGGACCGACGGGCTCTCGGGGTCTACAGGGCGTTCCGCGCATGGTCAGGGCGCCCTCGGTCGTGGGGGCCGTCGGACCAGCCTTGGCGGGTTTGGTTCGGCGGCCAGGTGGTCGCTGGGTTGTGCGACGTCCTCGACGAGCTCCAGGAGGCGGGGCCGCTGCCGGAACTGCGGTTCACCGTCCCGGGAGACTCCGCCGAGCCGACCGTGCTCGGCCCCGTGTCCTACTGCGGGCTCGACGCAGGTCCGGCGCGCGGCCATCCCCCCTACGGCACCGTGCACCTCGACGAGACGGCCAGTGCCGCGCCCGCCGCGAAGGAGGTCATCGACAGGTCGGCGTGCGGCGGGTTCTGCTCGCGCCGTCACGAGGTCGTCGAGGTCCGCCTCGCCGCGCCCGCGCCCGGCGAGGGCTTGTGATGTTGCGACCGGGACGCACCCGCCTCGACCCGGCCGACGTCCCGCCAGGCGCCGAGGGCGCGACGGTGCAGGACGTCGCGTGGCTCGACGCCGACGGCAACGCGACCGACGACGAGGCGGAGGTCGTGAGCATCATCGTGGACTTCCGCACCGACGACGAGACGCCGGTCCTGACCGTGTACGGGCTCCCACCCGGCCACGGGGAGCGGTCCCGCCGCAAGTTCGGCAACGCCGACCCCGGCGAGGTCGACCGCCGCCACGAGGAGGACCCGGAGCGGTAGGCGTGACCCCCGCCCCACGAGAGAGGCCCACTCCAGCCGGAACGGGCCTCTGCCCTGCACGCCGTCGGGACGCCGGGATTTGAACCCGGGATCTCTGGTCCCCCAGACCAGCGCCCTGGACCAAGCTGGGCCACGTCCCGTCGAGGAGCCGCCGGGGGCGGCACCGCGAACCTGCAGCCTACCGTGACGCCCTGCTCCCAGCCAAGGCCGGCGGGGTGCGGAGCGGAGAGGCTGGGCGTGGGGGCCGGCGCGCTACGCTGCAGGCAGGCCCCGCCCACGACCAGGAGCTGACGCCGGTGCGGCTGTTCGACCTCGGCGCGCGCGGCGGCGAGGAGGTCGTGCACGACCGCCTGCTCACCGTCCCCAACGCCATCACGCTGCTCCGGCTGCTCGGCCTGCCGGTGTTTGCCTGGCTGCTGCTCGGCGCGGAGAGACCGGCGGCGGCGTTCTGGACGCTGGCGGTGATCGCGAGCACCGACTGGGTCGACGGCTATGTGGCACGGCGCTTCGACCAGGTGAGCCGCATCGGCAAGCTCATGGATCCCATCGTGGACCGTGTGCTGCTCGCCACGGCGGGGTTAGTCCTCGTGGTCGCCGGCATCGTGCCGCTCGGCGTGGTGGCGGCGATCCTCGTGCGCGACGCCGCGGTGCTCGGGGGGGCCCTGCTGCTGTTCGGGGGCATTCCGCCGATCCCGGTCACGAAGCTCGGCAAGGCGTCGACCGCGTGCCTGCTGGCCGGCCTGCCCTCGTTCCTCGTCGCGACGATCGACTGGGGCGGCGCGGCGGCGTTCGGGATCCTCGCCGTGGGGCTCACGGCGGTCGGGCTCGTCACCTACTACGCTGCGGCGCTGCAGTACGCCTGGCAGGCTGTCGCGCTGCGTCGCGCTGGCGGTGCAGCACGCGGGCAGGAACACTCGCAGGGCCGGTAGTGCGGCGACCAGGGTGAGGTTGCGGTGCTAGGCTGCGGTACGGGGCGCGGGGCACCAGTCGCCGCCCCGACGAGCGCTATGGACCCCACCGGCGACCAGACGAAGACGCTCGGCCTCCCCGATCTGGCCGACGACTACCGGCCGTTGCCTCGTACCCGGTGGACGCAGCCGTGGTCGGTCAACGCGGTGACGATCGCGACGGTTGCCGGCGCGCTCGCGGTGGGGTTTCTCCTCACGTCCGGGCTGCTGGCAGGACGCAGCGCTGCCGAGATCCAGGACGCCCGCAAGGAGCAGCTCATCGCGGTCATCGAGGAGCGTCAGGAACGCGTCGACGCCATGACCGCCCACCTGGACACGCTGCGTGCGGAGGTGGCGCGGCTCGAAGAGGAGGCGGGGACGCCGACGCTGCAGCGTGAGCTCGAACGGGTCGAGCAGGTCGCCGGGTTGACGGGGGTGCGCGGCGCGGGCCTGCGCGTCGTCTTCGACGACGGCTCCGATCCCTGCCCGAGCGGTCAGCCCGAGGACTGTCAGATCCAGGACGTCGATCTGCAGCTTGCGGTGAACGCCCTGTTCGACGCGGGCGCGGAGACCGTTGCGGTGAACGGCGAGCGTGTCATCGGCACCACGGCCATCCGCAGCGCGGGCCGGGCGGTGCTCGTGAACTACCGGGTCCTGTCGCCGCCCTACGAGGTCGTCGCGGTCGGTGATCCGGACACGCTCGAGCGCGTGTTCTCCACGTCGGACTTCGCGCTGGACTTCGAGATCTGGCGGGACACCTACGGCCTCGCCTTCGAGGTCGAGGCGTTCGAGCAGGCTGAGCTCCCGGCGTACACCGGCAGCGTGCGCCTGCGTCATGCGGCACCGGTCGACGGGGATGAGGGTCAGGGATGATCCCGCTCGTGGCCTTGCTCGTCGGCGCGCTCATCGGGCTGCTCGTGCGGCCCGAGGTGCCGGCCGGCTTCCAGCCCTACCTGCCCGTGGCGGTGGTCGCCGCGCTGGACGCGATCTTCGGTGCGGTCCGCGCGCGGCTGGAAGGCAGCTTCAGCGAGCGCGTGTTCCTCATCTCCTTCCTGACGAACATCGTGCTCGCCGTGTTCCTCGTCTACCTCGGCGACCAGCTCGGTGTCGGCAGCGAGCTGTCCACCGCGGTGGTCGTGGTGTTCGGCGTCCGCATCTTCGCGAACCTGGCCGCGGTGCGCCGCGTGCTGTTCAACGCCTGAGCGCGCCTACCATGGCAGACACGCGCAGCCGACCCGAGGCACGGATGACGGACACAGCCGAGACCAGCTCGGTCCAAGAGCGTCCCCCGCAGGTTGACACCGGCGGGCGACGGGCCGTCCGCCGCCCCGGATGGATGCAGATCGCCGTGGCCTGCGCGTGCGCCGTGCTGGGGTTCCTGATGGTGGCGCAGGTCCGTGCCACCGAGAGCGTGGGCGAGCGTCTGGCCGCTGAGCGGGAGGAAGACCTCGCGCGGATCCTCTCCGAGCTCACCGCTCAGTCCGATCGCCTGCAGTCGGAGATCACCGAGCTGCGCCTGACGCTCGTCGAGTACGAGACGTCGGCGGAGGCCGAGGAGCTGGCCCTGCGCAGCCTGGAGCGCCGCTACGACGACCTGCGGGTGCTGATCGGTGCGGTCACGGCAGAGGGTGAGGGGGTCATCTTCACCATCGACGACCCGGGTCGGCTCGTGACGCAGGACCTGCTCGTCGACACGGTGCAGGAGCTCCGCGACGCCGGCGCGGAGGCGATCGCCGTCAACGACCAGCGCCTCGTGACGTCGTCGGCGTTCTCCACCCGCAACGAGCGCCTGCTGCTCGACCGGCGCCCGCTCCAACCGCCCTACCGGGTCGCGGCGATCGGCCCCGCAGACACGATGGAGGTCGCGCTCGGCATCCCCGGCGGCGCCATCGACGCGCTCCAGGTGCTGCCTGAGGTCACGGCAGAGGTCGAGAAGCGCAGCGAGCTGACGGTCCCCGCTGCGTCCGACAGCCCCGCGTTCGTGTACGCCACGCCGGTGGACCCGGAGGAGTCCGCCACCGACTGAGCTCCCGCCGGCGTTGGGTGGGAGGGAGTAGCATCAGCGGGCGTCCGGAACTCCCCGAAGCCGCGCTGCGGCAGGAGGCGTCAGGTTGAACCCTCAGGATCTGAAGTACAGCGAGGAGCACGAGTGGACACGGGCCGAGGGGGCACGCGTGACCGTGGGCATCACCGACTACGCCCAGGACGCGCTCGGAGACGTCGTGTACGTGGACCTGCCGGCGACGGGCACCAAGGTCGAGGCGGGCCAGCCGTTCGGTGAGGTGGAGTCCACCAAGAGCGTGTCGGATCTCTACGCTCCGGTCAGCGGCACGATCGTGGAGCGCAACGACGCCCTGGACACCGCCCCGGAGCTGGTGAACTCCGATCCGTACGGCGACGGGTGGATGGTCGTCATCGAGGCGGACGACACCGCCGCCCTCGACAGCCTGCTCGACGCCGACGCGTACGAGCGGCTCGTCCAGGAGACATAGCCGCCGCACGTGCCTGCTACGATGCGCCGCCAGCGAGCGGTCGCTCGCGCGTCGGGGTCCGACGCGGCTGCGGCGGCCACTCCGGCGCGACGATCTCGAGAGGGCGATGTACTGCACACACTGCGGTCACCAGAATCCCCCGGACGCGAACTTCTGCGGCCAGTGCGGCCGTCCCCTGCGGTCCGAGGAGACCCAGGCCGGCCAGGCGACGACCGGCGCGCTGCGCCTTGACGACGACAAGGGCGAGCCTGCCGAGCAGACGACGGAGGTCGAGCCGCCCGTCGCGATGGGTGACCTCGATCTCGGCACGGCACTGCTCGTCGTCGTACGCGGCCCGAACGAGGGCGCCCGCTTCCTGCTCGACCGGCAGGTCGTGACCGTCGGTCGCCACCCCGACAGCGACATCTTCCTCGACGACGTCACCGTGTCCCGGCGGCACGCGGAGTTCCGGCGGGAGGGACAGCGCTTCTGGGTGCACGACGTCGGCAGCTTGAACGGCACCTACGTGAACGGGGAACGCACCGACGACCGGCTGCTCGCGACCGGGGACGAGGTCCAGGTCGGCAAGTTCAAGCTCGTCGCGTTCGTCGGCGGGTCCGATGACTGACGGGTAGGGCCGTGGTCGGCGACGGGTACACGATCGGTGAGGTCCTCAACCAGCTCAAGGAGGAGTTCGAGGACATCACGATCTCGAAGATCCGCTTCCTCGAGAGCGAGGGGCTGATCTATCCGGATCGCACCGAGTCCGGCTACCGCAAGTTCACCGACGACGACATCGACCGCCTGCGCTTCATCCTCACCGCGCAGCGCGACCACTACCTGCCGCTCAAGGTGATCCGTGAGCAGCTCGAGCGCGTGGACGCCGGCCAGCCCCCCGCGGCCGGACCGCCGTTGCCCGAGCCAGCGCTCGGGGTGGACCAGCAGCCCGGCCAGCGCGCCGCGGAGATCGCCGCCGCACTCGAAGCCGCCGTCTCCGGTGGGGACGGCCTCCTGCTCGAGCAGCAGGCCGCTCAGGTGTCGTTGAACCTGCGGGACTTCTGCGAGGCGACTGGTCTCGAGTCGGGTGACGTCCGGGCCCTGCGCGACTTCGGCATCATCGGCGAGCGCGGCGACGACCCTTCCGGTCCGTTCGACGGGGACGATCTGCTGGCGGCGCGCGCTGCGCGAGAGCTCCTGCGGCTCGGCCTGGAGCCCCGCCACCTGCGGATGTACCGCCAGTTCGTGGACCGCGAGGTCGCGCTGTTCGAGCAGCTCATCACGCCGCTGCTGCGCCAGCGCAACCCCGAGGCCCGGCGCCAGGCCACCCGCCAGCTCGACAAGGTCGCAACGCTGACCGGTCGCATGAAGCGGGCACTGCTCGTGCGTGCGCTGCGGGGCTACGTCCACGGCGCATAGGCTTGCCGTCAGTGGACGCATCGGCCCTCTTGGGCGGCCGCCGCGCAGCCCTGCGCGCGGTCGTCACGCTGCTCGCCCTCGCGGTCAGCGCAGGCATCCTCGTCTTCGGGGCGGGTGCTGGCGCGCCCGCAGCCACGCTGGAGCCCGAGCAGCGTGACGCGGGGCCTGCGCAACCCCCGCCCCCCATCACCGCGCGGGGAGCGGTCCTGTGGGAGCCAGCGGGCGACACCGTGCTCTACGAGCGTGACGCCGCGGTCGGGCGTCCGATGGCGTCCACGACGAAGATCATGACCGTCCTGCTCGCGCTCGAAGCCGGTGCGCTGCACGACACGGTCACGGTCTCCCCGGCGGCTGCCGCGCTCGGCGAAGCGACCCTCCACCTCACCGCCG
>SKPY01000213.1 GCA_007119305.1 Nitriliruptorales bacterium | reverse complement strand
GCGCGGACTGGGGCGGCACGTTCGCCAACCTCGTGGAGGACTGCGGGTTCGACGGCCCGGCCATCGCACGCTGCCTCGTCGATCGGGTCCCGGGCTTCCGCGACATGACCCCGACCGCCGCCGGGCTGCTGCCGTTCAACAAGCTCGCCCACCTCGCGGTGTCGTTCATGACGCGGGTCGAGGGCGCTGCGCTCACCGGTCTCGACCACTTCCCGGCGTTCCCGGACTACATGCTGCCCCGCACCCTGCGCCATCACGGGGTGCTGCGCTACAGCGAGCGCCTCGCACACGCCGTCGACACCCGCACCCCGATCGAGCACGACGGCCCATGGGAGTGCGCGCTGCGGTGGTCGGTGGTCTACGCGGTGGCGCGCCTGCGCGACGAGCTGGCCCGCCGCGGCAACCCCGCCTCCCCCATCGCCATCGACTACGCGCTCTGGCACGCCGCCGCTCTGGGCGACGACCGGGAGGCCATGGGCCCCCACCACCGCTGCCTCACCATGGCCTACTGACCCAGGCTGCAGCGGTGCAAGGCCCGCACACGACGCCCGACGCCCGCGGGGCGCTAGGACGTTGGTCCCTGCGGGCGGGGTCCATGGCCTCTGCGCATGGCGGGACTGCTGGCCCTACCGTGAACGGTGGGCGTCGGCGCGGGCATGACCAGGCACCTGTCGACAGCTGCACCGGACGTCAAGGCGCGGCCCCCCCGGCCGTCCAGACCGCACGGAGGTGACGGACATGACCGAGCAGGACCCCCTCGTTGGCGAACCGGTCGAGGCGCAGGTGCGCACCCTGTTCGAAGGGATGAACGCTCACGACGCCGACGCTGCCGTGTCGGTGCTCACCGATGACGTCGTGTGGCAGCAGCCGGGCCTGCCCGGCCCGCTGGTCGGCCGCGCAGCGACCGCGGACACGCTGCGTGAGATGTTCCGCGCGTTTCCCGACCTGTCCATCCCGCTCGACGACGTCGTCGTCTACCACGCACCGGACGGGACGAGGGCCGCGTCGCACTGGCGGGTGACCGGCACGATGACCGGTCCTCTCGACCCGCCCGGCTTCGCTCCCACCGGACGGCGCAGCGAGGTCCACGGCATGTGCCTGTACGAGTTCCGCGGCGGGCGCATCGCGCGCCACACGATGATCTACGACTCGCTCGACATGCTCACCCAGCTCGGCCTCATGCCCGGCCCCGACAGCCTGCAGACCAAGGCCATGGTGCGCTTCCAGCGCCTGACCGCCAAGCTCCGCAGGCGCCGCAGGCGCCGCTGACCGCAAACCTGGGTGGGCGCGGCCCGATCGCCGCAGGCGATCCTTGTGCTGCGCGCCTGGAGCTCGACCTGTCGCGCCGGATCGGGGTGCTGGCGCACGGCAACCGGCAGAAGGTCGGCATCGTGCAGGCGTTCATGGGCGACCCGGAGCTGCTCATCCTGGATGAGCCCACCACCGGGCTCGACCCGCTGATGCAGCGTGAGTTCCTCACGCTGGTGCGCGAGGTGCGCGACGCCGGGCGCACGGTCTTCTTGTCCTCGCACATCCTGTCCGAGGTGGAGGCGGTCGCCGACGTCGTGGGGATCCTGCGGCAGGGCCACCTGGTCGTGGTCGACTCCGTGGAGAGCCTGAAGGGCGGGCGCTGCGGCGCATCGACCGGTCGTTCGCCGACGATCCACCCACGGCGGTGCTGGCCGCCGCCGGGAGTGCGTGACGTCCACACGGACGGGGCGACGGCGCAACTGGTCGTGGAGGGCTCGACCGCTGACCTCATCACCGCCCTGGCGGCCTACCGGGTAGATGACGTCGTCTCCCACGAGGCGGACCTGGAGGAGATCTTCCTCGCCTACTACACCAGCCAGGAGGTGTGAGGTGTTCGCCGACGTCTTCCGCAAGACGCTCCGCGACCAGCGCCGCGCACTGATCGGGTGGGGCACCGGCAGCGCCGTGCTGGTGCACCTCATGGCCGCCATCTGGCCAGCGGTCCGCGACATGTTCGACCAGGACCTGCTGGGCGCCTACCCCGAGGCGTTCCAGCGCCTGTTCGACATCGAAGCCATGGCCACGGGCGCCGGGTTCCTGAATGCCGAGGTCTTCAGCATCCTGATGCCGGCGCTGTTCATCGCCTACGGCATCGGCCGGGATGCCCGGCTCGTGGCGGGTGAGGAGCAGGACGGCACCCTCGAGGTGGTCATCGTCAGCCCGGCATCGCGGGCACGCATCCTGCTCCACAAGGCCGCCGCGCTGGCTGCGGGGATCGTCGCGCTCGGCGCGGTGCTGTTCGCCGCCACGGTGGTGTCGTCGTTCGCGGCCGACAATGGGCATCCCCGTAGCGCACGCCGCGGTCGCTGCGCTGTCCATGGTGCTGATCGGCCTCCAGCACGGCTGGCTGGCGCTGGCGGTCGGCGCTGCGACGGGCCACGGCCTGACGGGGCACCCGACGCCGACGGTCAGGAAGGTTTCGGGGAGTTTGCGCGTTGCACCACAGGGGATAGCCACACCTCGACGACGAACCCAGGAGGTACCAGTGACGACCGACACGCGCACCGAGCGCCCACGCAGCGCAGAGGCCGCCGGCGACGCGCGCCTGCGCCTGCGGGCCGAGGGCTGGCGGTCGGACCTGGCATGGTC
>SKPY01000265.1 GCA_007119305.1 Nitriliruptorales bacterium | reverse complement strand
TACATCACCGCGGGGGGTGGCGCCTCGAAGGGCAGTAGGGTTTCGACGTCCTCCCCCGGCTGGTCACGCACGATCCTCGGGTCGCGCGCATTGGTGATCGCGGGCACGACGATCCCGACCTCGGGCTTCTTGAGGTGCTCGAGCAGCGGTGAGGCCCAGGCAGGGGGCAGCACGGTGTCGTTGTTGCAGAAGACGACGTAGGTGCCCCGAGCAGCGTCCAGCCCCTGGTTCATGCCCTGCGCGAAGCCGAGGTTGCGGTCGTTGAGCACGCGGACGTCAGGAGCGCAGCGGGCGTAGTTGGCAGCCTCCCAGCCAGACCCGTTGTCCACGATGATGAGCTCGTAGGCGACATCGGTATGCCGCCGGATGGATTCCACGCAGTCCTGTGTGAGGTGCAGCTGGTCCCATGTCAGCACGACGATCGACACTTCCGGTTCGTCGGGCGGCGTGTAGCGAAGCCCAGCGGGTGGGTCATGCTGCTCGCGGCGCCGCACGGCGGTGCGGAGGTGGCCTTCGAGCGCTGCGGCGCTGCGATCCCAGTCGAAGCGCTCCGCGACGAGTCGTAGGCCGTTGTCCACGAGCCGTTGTGCGAGGCGGGGGTCCTGGCGAACCCGGGCGATGGCCGCGGCCATGGCCTCGGGGTCGTCAGGCGGCACCACCAGGGCGGTCTCCTCGTGCATCGCGTAGTCACGGCAACCACCATTGTCCGTGGTCACCAGGGGGACACCGCACGCGAGCGCCTCGAGCCCGGGCTGTCCGAACCCCTCGACCCGGCTGCCGACGACGAACACCTCGGCGCTCGCGTACTCCTGCGCCATCGCCGACTGCGGCAGGTCCTTGCTCGCGTAGGTCTCCACGGGGAGACCGAGGAGCCGTCCGGCGACCTCGACCGTCGCGTGTCCCTTCCACTCGCGACCATCGCCGACGGTCAGGATCGGGTAGCGCTTGAGCACTCCCGAAAGGGGCCGGAAGTGCTCAGGATTGATACCGCCTAGCAACACCTCAGGCCGCGTACCGACCTGCTCGGCGATCGAGTCCGCGGTCCAGGTGCTGTTCGCCAGCTGGAGATCGACGGCGGTGCGAACGGCCTCCCAGCTTCCCGCTTTGCCGTAGTGCCGTGCGTCGTGGAGGGCGTAGAAGACCCGGGCGGTCTCGTTGTCGAACAACGACAGCAGATGCCACTGCGGTTCGTGGTTGAACACCACGACATCGAAAGGCCTACCGACTCCATGACGAAGACTCATCACCGTCGCATCGCATCTCATCCAGGTGCACTCGTGCTCCGCGCGGTCCGGCAGGAGGATCGTGACGTCGTGCCCTCGCTGCACAAGACGGTTCGCCAGCTCGACGATCCGACGGATCCCGCCATACCGACGCAGGTGCGGCTCGAGGAAGCCGACACGGAGGGCGGGGTCGGTTTCGAGGGCTTCCCGGGTCATCGGGCTATCGATCGGTCAAAGGCGTGCTGGAACACCCTAGGCACGTGACCAACCAGGCGGCTGGTGCGAAGGGTTGGCTGGGAGTCTACCGGGTGCTCCACCGCCTGCGCGAACGTTACGTTCGACACTAGGCTCCAGGTGGATGGAAGCGCCCGCCCGCCCCCACTGCTCAGCCGTCGTCGTGACCTACCGCTCGGCGTCACAGCTGCCATCGCTGCTCCCGGGTCTCGTCGAGCAAGTCGACGACGTGGTCGTCGTCGACAACGCCTCCGACGATGACACCGTGCGCATCGCCCGCCAGCATGCGCCGCAGGCCCAGGTGATCCGCCTCGACGAGAACCATGGTTTCGCGGCCGGCGTCAACGCTGGGATGGCCCGAGCTGCCGGCGAGTTCGTGCTGGTCTGCAACCCCGACGTCGTCCTGCAGCCCGGCGCGGTGGAGTCCCTAGTCGCCGCGCACCAGCGGCAACCCCGAAGCATCCTCGGTCCGGTGGTCTTGACGGGTCAAGGCCAGTTCCAGCCCACCCGATCCGGCCTGCCAGGCGTGTGGACGTTCCTCGGCGAGGAGGTGCTGATCCCCGAGCGGGCACGGCCAGGCTCCTGGCCCGCGCGGCTGTGGCCACGCTGGCAGCGCTACGACCAACCCGTTTCGGGTCCCCTGCTTACGGGCGCCTGCCTCCTCATCCCCAGAGCAGTGTGGGAGGAGGTGGGTCCCATGGACGAGCGCTACTTCCTGTACTGGGAGGAGACCGACTGGCAGCTGCGCGCACACGCACACGGGATCCCCACCATGCTCGTACCCGACGCACGGGTCATCCACGAGCGTGCGGGATCCAGCGGCATCCATGACCCTTGGCGGGCACGCCAGTTCGGCCGGTCTGCCCGCCGCTTCGTCGACACCTGGCTCACTGGCCCCCGGCGGGTCGGAGCGCTGACGCTGCTGCTGCTCGGCCAGGCCGTCCGGGTGGCTCGCTGGTCGGTGCCGGTCAGTGACCCACGGCTCCGCCGGGCTCGTCGCAAGCAGCATCTCGCCACCATAAGAGGACTGTTGGGTGGGATGCCCCCGTCCGCAGAGCCGCTCGAGACAATCCGGTCACGCCACCTTCGCCGGGTCCGCATCCTCGAGCCCTTCGGTCGCGGGGGGATCGCCCGGTACGCGGTTGACGTCGCCATGCTGCTCGCCCCGGAGCTCCATGTGATCGTAGGCACGACCACGAACGGCCCCGCACCCGGGTGGAACGGCCCTGTGGAGCGCTGGTTCCCGACGGGCAACGGCAACACCCTCGCCGGCAAGGCCGTCGGGGCGCTGACCGGGCTCCTCCGCGCGGCACGGCTGCCCGCCGGCGGAGAGCTCGTCTGGGTACCGGTTGGGGTCCGCCCTGCCTACGAGCGTCTCCTCGTGGCAGGACTCCGTCGGGGTGGCGCCCTGGTAATCGCCACGGTGCACAATCGCCTGACCCACGGGGGTGACCGTGGGGGCAGCAACGTCATCCACGCCGCCCGGCAGGCAGACCTCGTCGTCGTCCACACCGCAGAGCTCGAGCAGTGGGCACGCGATCATGGCCTCCCCGTCGTGCGCCTGCCCTTCCCCCCGCCCCAGGAGCAGCACGACGTCACGTCGCAGCGCTACGATCGCGCCCGCCTGGGGGCGAGCGACGACGAGATCCTCGTCGCGATGGTGGGCAACCTCTACCGCTACAAGGGCGTGCACCAGCTCCTCGAGGCGCTGGCCGAAGCCGACGCGCCTTCAGTCCGCCTCGTCCTCGCCGGCCAGACGGAACGGGGAGACGACCTGCGCGCACGCTGCGCGGAGCTCGGGCTCCTCAATCGGGTCACCGTTATTCCCGGTTACGTCCCAGGACAGGCGCTCATCGACATCCTGACGGCAGCCGACGTCGTTGCCCTTCCCTACCTCAGGATCGACCACACCGGTGTCGGCTCGCTTGCTGCTGCGTTGGGGTGCCCCGCGATCGCAAGCGACCTGCCGACGTTGCGCGAGCTCTTCGCAGACCGGGCGCAGTACGTGCCGCCGGGCTCGGTGCGGGCGCTGGCGGACGCGCTGGAGACCCTGCCCGAAGCGCTCGCGGACCTGCGTGCAGCCGCGGCCCCGACAGATCCCGCGCACCTGTCAGCGCGCTACCGGGCGGTCATCGCCACGCTCGCGGAGCGATCACTCGCCTGAGTGGGCGGTCCCGGTGCTCTCCTCGTAGGCCGCGACGACCTCCTCGGGATCGCCTTCGAGCTCGATGCGACCCCTGTCCAGCCAGATCGCGCGGGTGCAGACCTCCGTCACGATCCCGAGGCTGTGGCTGACCAGGAACACCGTGCCTGCACCGCCGATGAGCTCTTCGATGCGCTGCTGGCTCTTCTGGTGGAACTCGGCGTCGCCCACGGCCAGGGCCTCGTCGATGAGGAGGATGTCCGGCTCGACCATGGAGGCCACCGCGAAGCCGAGCCGGGCCTTCATGCCTGACGAGTACGCGCGCATGGGCATGTCGATGAACTCGCCCAGCCCGGAGAAGTCGATGATCTCGGAAAGGCGCGCCTCGACCTCCTTGCGGGTCATCCCGAGCGCCGTGCCGCCCAGGAAGATGTTGCGCCTGCCGGACAGCTCGGGGTTTAGCGCGGCGTTCACGCCGAGCAGCACGGGAATCGACCGCGCGTAGACCGCACCCCTGGTCGGTGGCAGCAGCCCGGCGGCGCAGCGCAGCAGCGTGCTCTTGCCCGACCCGTTGCGCCCGAGGATCGCGACCGCCTCGCCCGGATACGCGGTGATCGACACCCCTCGGACCGCTTCGATGGCGCGGTACTCGCGGGGGCGGAAGCGCCTGGCGAGCATCTTACGCAGCGTCGGCTTGACGTCCTCGTAGACCCGGTACGTGACGTGGACGTCGTCGACCACGACAGCAGGTCGGCGCTCACCGACCTGTTGCCCGGCCTGCGCGGTCACAGGCTCAGTATCCGCGCCCATACTCGTTCTCCTTGCCGCGGAAGAACACGAAGCCCGCCACGGCGACCACGACCGTCCACAGTGCCGCGCGTCCCCAGTACACCGGATCCACAGCTTGCTCCAGCAGCAGCGACCGGCTGACCTCGATGAACACGTGCATCGGGTTCCACTCGAACAGGTCCCGTGCGGTTCCGGCAGGGATCCGCTCGGCCGGGTAGAAGACCCCCGACAGGTACAGCAGCAAGCGGGTGGCGTACGGAAGGAGGTTCTGCACGTCGCGGAAGTGGAACGTCAACCGCGAGATGATGCACGCCAGGCCGAAGTTGAACAGGCTCTGGAGCATGAAGGCGGGCAGCACGAGGAGCCACAGCCACGTGATCGGCTCACCGGTGATCGCGATGATCACGAACATCGTGAGGATCGCGGGGACCTGCGCGATCGCCTCGGTCAGCATCGCCGAGATCGGCAGCACCAGCCGTGGGAACGACATGCTCTGCATCAGTGGCAGGTTGGCGATCACCGCCCGCGAGCCCCCGGCGAGCGACTTCGCCGTGAAGTGGAAGATGAAGATGCCGATCACGAGGAACGCGACGAAGTTCGGGACGTCGTCGCGCACCCCGAGGATCACGCCGAAAACCAGGAAGTAGACGCCCGCGAGCAGCAGCGGGTTGAGCAGGTGCCAGAAGCTGCCCAGCACGCTGTTCATGTTCTGCGCGCGCAGGTCGCCCAGCGGGGCGGTGATGGCGAAGTCGCGTCGACTCCACAGCTCCCGTAGGTAGGTGCGGAGCTTCAGCTTGGTGCCGAGCTGCACGAGACCGTCCGGCTCGCGCTCGGTGACGGGCTTCACTGCACCTCCTGGGGCGTGCTGGCGCGCAGGCTCGCCAGCTGCGCGAGGAACTCCTGGGACATCGCGGTGAACGGGTACTCGGCTGCGCGGCGGAACGCCGCCGTCGGCGCGCTCGATGATCGCAGATCCACGGCCTGGCGCAGCGCCGCGACCAGGTCAGTGTGCCCCTCGAACGTGACCCCGACGTCGGGCGTGACCTGGCCGGTCAGGCACCCCCGGCGGGGGGCGATCACCGGGCGCCCGAACGACCACGCGAGCTGGAGCGCGCCGGAGTTCAGGACCTGCTTGTGAGGCAGCACGACGCCATCAGCGGCGTTGAAGAAGACCTGCAGGTCCACGTCGTCGACGGGCTCGAAGTACGGGATGACCTGTGGCTGGGCGTCGCAGCGGCGGCGCAGGGCCTCGAGCTCGCGGAACCGGCCAGGTCGGCCGGCGACGACGAGCCGGTACTCCGCCCGCTCGCGCGCGACGATCTCGAAGGCGTCCAGCAGCTCACCGATCCCCTTGTAGGGGCGGATGCCGCCGAGGCACAGGAGCACGACGTGCTCGGGCTTCAGGCCGAGCTCGAGGCGGGCCTGGCGCTCGTCGACGATGTTGGGGTACACGTCCACGTAGCTGCCGTGCGGCACCACGTGCGTCCGGTCTGCTGGCAGCTCGTAGTGCGAGGCGACGATATCGGGGGTCTCGGCGCACATGACGTGCACCAAGTCGGCGCGCTCGGCGAGCCCCGCCCGCAGGCGGCGCTCGACATCTGGATAGGTGCACTCGTGGGGCAGCACGTTGTGGACCGTCCAGACGACGCGGCCGCCGCACGAGCGCACAGCGTCTAGGTCGGCGAGGAAGCGGTCGCAGCGCTGCTCGGCGGCGCGCCGCGTCTGCGCCGGCCCGAGGACGGGTGCGGTCCAGTGGACGTGGTAGACGAAGCCCCGTCCGCGCCAGGCGGCGTGCTCGGCGACCGGCAGCGGTTCGGCGCTGACTGGCAGCGGGGTGAAGCCCGTGTCGGCGGCGCGGGCGTAGAGCATGTCCTGGTACGGGTTGGTGCTGCGGTAGTCCGGGAAGAAGCCGAGCAGCGTGGTCGTGTCCGACGGTCCGTCGAGCAGTCCCCGGGCGAAGGCGTCGAACGTTTCCGCGCGCCGCCGGTAGGTGTGCTCGCGCAGGACGACGTCGCGCAGCTCGGCCACCAGCGCCTCGCGCATCCCGTCTGGCGCGAGCTGCTCAGCGACGAGCGCGGACAGCTGCTGGGGCGTCTCGTAGGTCGGCACCGCCGACAGGCCGAGCTCGCGCAGACCCGAGGCCGAGTTGCTCACCGGCAGCGCGCCGCACGCGAGGCTCTCGAACACGCGCGAGTTGACGTTGCCGTACTCACGGTTGGACGCCTGCTGGTCGTCAAGCACGAGGGCAGCCTGGTTGTACACCGACGGCAGCGCGAAGAAGTCGACCGGGCCCCGCGCGAAGGGGGCGAGGCCGGGCACCTCCTCGTTGCGGTGCCCGTAGAGCGCCAGCGGGAAGTCCACCGTCACGGCGGAGAGCGTGGCGAACAGGCCCCGCTGCTTGTTGAAACCGTTGACGGTCGACACGACCAGCTGCCGGCCCGCCACGGGTCGCATCTGGTGGAACAGCCGCTCGTCCACACCGATCGGCAGCTGCTCGACGGGCCCCGAGTACACGCGCCGCACCGCCCGCAGGGTCGCTCGTGACGAAGCCAGGACACCGTCGTACAGCGGCAGCTTGCCCGAGGCGACCCAGCGTTCGGTGAGGTTGCGCACCCACGCCACGCGCACGCAGTCGCCGGGCAGAAGCAGCGGGTCGGTGGCCAGGTCGCGTTCGGCGAGCAGCGCAAGGTAGACCTGCGTGCCATCAGGTGGGTCATACCACTGCTTCGGGCCGAGGTAGACCACCTGCCAGCCCGCCTGGGTGAGGGCCCTGCCGAGTCCGAGCGCGGTGAAGAGATCACCGCGGCCCGCGGCGAGGTCCGTGGTCGAAACCGCGATCGACAGCCTCGGACCAGCGCCGGTGAACGCACGCACGCCGAGTGCTCGTGCGTACTCCGAGCGCAGCTCGTCGTCGGGCTCTACCGCGAGCGACGGCGCCCGGGCACCGATGGCAGGCGACGGGGCGTCCCGGTGGCGCAGACGCGCGACCAGGCGGCGGACCCGCGCGCTGCGGCGCGCCAGAGCGCGGGCGAGCCGCACCGGCCGCATGATGGTGCGTCCGATCCGCCACGTGGGTGTCGCATACACCGCCTCGAGGCGCTGCTCCGCCTCCTCGGCGCGTCGCCGGGCGGCGTCACGCTCGTGACGGACTCGCTGCAGCTGGTTGCGCAGGGCCTCGACGGCAGCCACCGAGTCGTCGTTCCCGGTGCCGCCCACCGGTTCCTCGTCCCTCACGACACCCGCCGGTACTGCTCGACGATGCCGTCGAGGTCGTCGCGGGGGCCCGTCACGCCGGCGCGGGCGTCGGCGCGTGCGGCGGCGGCGAGCGCTTCGAAGGCCGGCAGCCAGCCCGGCTCCCGCGCACGCACCTTGGCACGCCACGCGGCGACCCACTCCTCGAGGTCGGCATCGACCTCGTCCACGGTGAGGTCCGTGAAGGTCGTCCCGAACCGCAACCGGTTGCGGACGTAGTAGTAGACGTAGTAGGCGGCCGGCAGCCTGCCGGTCGAGCGCTTGTCGTGGGCCATCCGCGAGCGGGGCTCGAGGAGCACCTCCCAGCCTGCGCGGCGCGCCCGCACGTTGAAGTCGGTCTCCTCGAAGTAGAGGAAGTAGTCCTCGGGCAGCAGGCCCACGTCGGCGAACACCTCACGCCGCACGAGCACAGCCGCGCCCGTCACGTAGTCGACCGGGAACGGCCCCTCGGCAGGCACGGCTGCGTCCTTCGTCCCGTCGTCGCGGTGCCAGGCCGCACCACCGCGTGTCCAGTCGATGAATCCCCCGTTGAACCAGATCGTGGGGGGCTTGCGGCGCGCGTAGAGCACGCGGCTGCCGAGGATGCCGGCGTCACCCCGAGCGCGAGCCGTCTCGACAAGTCGTTCCAGGGTCGTGGGCTCGACGATCGTGTCAGGGTTGAGCAGCCACACGAAGTCGGCCCCGCGCTCGAGCGCGTGGCGGATGCCGAGGTTGTTGCCCGCGGCGTAGCCGAGGTTCTCCGGCGAGCACAGCAGGGTCGAGGCGGGCAGCGCCGCGCGCAGCGCGTGCTCGGAATCCGGGGTCGAGCCGTTGTCGACGACCACGAGCCGCTGGTCGCGGAACGTCGACCGCCGCACCGACGCGATGCAGCGCAACGCATCGTCGGTGTGGCGGTAGTTGAGGATGACCGTGAAGGTCTTCGTGCTGCTCACGTGCACAGCCCTACACTACCGGCCTGCCAACGAGAACACTCCGCCGGCCAGCCGGCAGCGGAAGCAGCGAGGACGCGGCATCACTACCATTCGCGACGTCGACGTCGTCGTGCCGGTTGCCGACGACCTGCGAGCCGCGCGCGCGTGCCTGCAGGCCGTCACCCGCCACACCCCACCGGCGGTCGAGGTCCACATCGTGCCGCTTCCGGGTGCCGAGCATGCACACGGTCGGCTGGGATCGCTCGTCGAGGCGCTTCGGGCGCCCGATGGTCCCACGCTTACCACCGCACCACCGGGCGACCGTCCCGTCCTCGTCGTGCTCCAACCGCCGGCGATCCCCGGCCCCGGCTGGCTGCCGAGCCTGCTGGCCTGCCTCGACGCCGTCCCCGGTGCTGTGCAGCCCCTCCACACCGGCCAGGGCCGTGAGACGGTGCCCTGGCCGCAGGGCTTCACGTACGCCGGCCTGGCCTGTGCCGTCGCCGACGTGAGCCCGCGCCGCTACCCCTTCGCCACCGACGACGAGCCCGCGTGCATCGCTGTGCGCCGGGACCGCCTGCCGCCCGGCTGGGAGCTGCGCGACGGCGTCCGAGGGCTCCGCCGTGCCCTCCTCGAGCAGGACACCAGCGTGGCTGCCGACGACGCGACGGCGATGCTCAGGCCCGACCGTCCGTGGCGCGAGCGCATCGACCGGGGAGCAGCCCATGCCCTGCTCGAAGTGCGGCTCGGGCGCCGCGGGTCGTGGGAGCCGGCCGAGCCGCCCCGGCTTGCGTGCTGGCTCGGTATCGCACCTCACCACGGTCCGCGCGGCGGCGAACCGACGATCCCGATGCGCGTGGCCGCCAAGCTGCCCCGCCCACGTGCCGGCCGCCCTCGGGGTCGGCCCGCCGAGCCGGCGCTGCCCACCTACGAGTCAGACAAGGACTGGGAACGCACGAGCCGGCGGGTCCACCGTCGCCGACGCAGACACCGCGGGAGACCCCCCAGCGCGCTGTTCCTGCTGCCCGGGATGGGGGCGTACGGCGGTGTGCTCTCGGTCGTCCAGCTCGTGAACCGGCTCCTCCTGCGCGGCGTGCCGGCCCAGATTGCCACGGCTGGCCCGGTCGAAGGCGCGATCCTCAACGAACCGCTTCTCGCCAACCCCTACCGGCTCGCCTCGCCGGTGCGGCTGTCCGCCGACGTCCCGCGCCACGACCTCGTGGTGACCACACGCTGGGACACCGCCTACGACGGGTTGCTCCTCGCCGACCGCTGGCGCGCCGGCATCGTGTCCTTCGTGCAGGACTTCGAGCCCGACGTCCACGCCGACGACCCGGGTCTCCGCACCGCCGCCGAGGCCTCCCTGCACCTCGTCGAGCACAAGGTCTGCAAGAGCCGCTGGCTCGAGGAGCGGCTCGCGGCCTTCGGGGGCAGCACCCACCGGATCCCCCTCGGCCTGGACCTCGACGTCTTCCACCCCGGCACGCCGCCGCGGCGCGATCCGCCGCATCGCATCGTCACACCGGCTCGCCCCGGGGTGGCTCACCGCAACCTCGAGGGGACCGTCGCCATCCT
>SKPY01000281.1 GCA_007119305.1 Nitriliruptorales bacterium | reverse complement strand
GCAGGGCGACCACAGCCGCCAGCGCGGCGACGACGGCCGCGCGCTGCGCCGACCTCGCGAGCAGGCGCACTCCAGGCCCGCGCGCGTACCCCCGGGGAGGCCTGTCGGCAGCAGCACGACGATCCATCGCGATCGCGTTGCCCGCGCGGCACTTCGCGACGTGCTTCATCTCCGTGGCCACGTCGACGAGCGCCAGCGCGTCGTCGACCTGGCGCCGCTCCGTCGTGGCGATGCCGATCGACAACGTCAACAGCGGCCAGCGACGCTTGCGGCCCTGCCGGTCCTCGGCGCTGATCCCGCCCCGCTCCGCGTCGCCGGGGTCGTAGAACGTGGGGGCCAGGGCGGCGAACTCCTCGATGAGCGTCTCCGCGGCCCTGTAGGCTCGGTCCGGCGTGGTCATGAGCACGAAGTCGTCGCCGCCGATGTGGCCGAGGTAGGTGCCGGGATGGCGGGCTGCCTCGCCTTCGAGCAGCCCGGCGACCGCACGCAGCACGGCGTCGCCTCGCAGGAAGCCGTAGTGGTCGTTGTAGGGCTTGAACCCGTCGAGATCGATGTAGAGCAGCGCGACGGGCTCCACGGCAGCGATCCTGCGGTCGAGCTCGTGCCGGATCGCCGTGTTGCCCGGCAGGCCGGTGAGCGGCGAGGCTGACCGCACCGCATGCGCCTGCCTGACCAGGGCCTCGACACGCGCGACGAACGCCTCCGGCGCCGTCGGGTCGAAGCTCAGCGTCTCGTGGCCCGGCGGGGCCGTGTCACCTGCGCTGTGGATGATGACCGCCAGGCTGGTCCCGCGGTCGTGCGCGCCACGGATCAGGTCACCGCACAGCGCGGCGACGTCACGCAGGCCCGCGGCGACGAGGAGCACCTCGGGCTTGGCGACCCGCGCGAGGGCGAGCGCCTCGAGCGGGCGGCTCGTGCGCAGCACCTCGAGGCCGACGTCGCGCAGCAGCGCGACGATGGCGGCACCGAGGACGCCAGGCGCCACCACGAGGGCCGCGCCCCTCACCCTCACCACGCGCGCCTCCTCGCCTGGCTCCGCTGTCGTGCGCTGGGACCACTCACGCAGGCGGCATCGATCCGGCCCCTTGCGTATCGACAGCGGGGCGCGGGCACTTGAGCCCTAACGCTCCCAGTCGCGCACGAAGCCCGGGTCGATCAGGCGCAGATCGCGCTGATGTGCGAGGTCGTGGAGCGCCTTGACCTCCTCCTCGGTCAGCGTGAAGTCGAACACGTCGAGGTTCGCCGCCCGGCGCTGCGCGCTGGCGGAGCGTGGGATCGCCGCCACCCGGGGGTGCTGGAGGAGCCAGCGGAGCGCCACCTGCGCAGGGGTCTTGCCGTGGGCCGCGGCGATCTCCTGGACCAGCGGCTCGTCGTTCACCCGCCCCTGGGCGATTGGCGAGTACGCCGTGAGCAGATGGTCGAGCTCGTCGGCGAGCGCCAGCAGGCGATCCTGGGACAGCAGCGGGTGGTACTCGACCTGGTGGCAGAACACCGGCGCGTGACGCGCCGCATCCCGCAGCAGCGAGGGCGGGTGGTTGCTGACACCGATGCAGCGCACCTTGCCGGCCTCGGCAAGCTCGGTCATCGCGCCGAGCGTCTCGGCGACCGGTACGTCGTAGACCGGCCAGTGCACGAGCAGCAGGTCGACGTAGTCGCTGCCGAGCCTGCGCAGGCTGCCTTCAGTCGCTGGTTCGACACGGTCGGCCCCGAGGTCGCTGCGCCACAGCTTGGTCGTGAGGAACACCTCGTCGCGTGCCACGCCGCTGTCGGCCAGCGCCCGGCCGACCTGCTCCTCGTTGCCGTAGGCCTGCGCCGTGTCGAGGTGACGGTAGCCGAGCTCGAGCGCATGACGCACGGCGTCGTAGCACGCCCGACCTTCGAGCTGCCAGGTGCCGAAGCCCAGCGCCGGCACTGCTACACCGCGAACCTGCACGTAGTCCATCGCTTCTTGCCTGTCGTTGCGCCCCCATGCTCGCGCCCAGTGTGCTCACCGTAGGCCGCGACGATGCACAGAACGTAGGCTGCGCACCGCATGGCACGCGTCGACGAGGAGAAGGCAAGTGGAGCTGACCGGCAAGGTCGCCGTGGTCACGGGTGCATCCAGCGGCATCGGGGAGGCGATCGCGCGCCGCCTCGCCGGGGAGGGGATGCGGGTCGTCGCTGCTGCCCGCCGGCTAGAGCGCCTGGAGGCACTCGCCGAGCAGCAGCGCAACATCCGTCCCCTGCGCCTCGACGTCACGGCTCCCGACGAGGTCGCTGCCATGGCCACGGTCGTCGGCGAGGAGTACGGCGCGTGCCATGCGCTCGTGAACAACGCCGGGATCGTGCAGGGGCGCGGCATTCGCGGCCCCGCCGACGTCGCCGATGTCGAGCGGGTCATGGACGTGAACTTCCTCGGCGCGGTGCGCTGCACGGCGGCCCTGGCCGAGCTGCTGTTCGCCAGCGCGCCGAGCCGGGTGGTCAACGTCGCGTCCGTGGCAGGCAAGTTCGGCACGGGTCCGCCCAGCTACCCGGCGTCGAAGTTCGCCCTCGTCGGGTTCTCCGAGGCGCTTGCCATCGACTGGGGCCGCAAGGGCGTGGCGGTCACGCAGCTCAACCCGGGGTTCGTGAGCACCGAGGG
>SKPY01000529.1 GCA_007119305.1 Nitriliruptorales bacterium | reverse complement strand
TCCGAAGCCACCCCGACTTGGTGCGCTCGACCGCGCCCTCGACCTCGAGGATCTTCAGCATGGCCTCGAGCCGGCTGCGCCGGACGTTGACCCGGGCCTGGATCTCCGACAACCCGACCGGCGCGGCCGCAGCGGCGAGCAACCCAACCACGGCCTCGGCCTGCTCGCGTGGCGGGAAGGCCACCGCGATGAAGTGATCCTGGATGTCGGTGTCCTCGGAGCCCGCGAGCAGGACACCGAAGGCCGTGTCGACCGCCCGTCCGGCCCGGCCCACCTGCTGGTAGTAGGCGATCACCGACCCCGGCGCCTGGAAGTGCACGACGAAGCCGAGGTCGGGCTTGTCGAACCCCATGCCCAACGCCGACGTCGCCACGACCGCCTTGACGGCGTTGTCGAGGAGCCGGCGCTCGACGTCCTCGCGCTCCCCGGTGTCGAGAGCGCCGTAGTACGCCGCAGCATCGATGCCCTGGTCGCGCAGCCAGGACGCCACCCGTTGCGCGTCTGCGACGGTGAGGCAGTACACGATCCCGCTGCCGGGGAGCCGAGGCAGGTAGGTGGCCAGCCACGCCATCCGCTCCGCCTGGCTGGCGAGCGGTGCCGCGAACAGCCGCAGGCTCTCCCGATCGAGCGTGCCCCGCTGCACCGCGAGCTCCAGGCCGAGCTGGTCGCCGATGTCGTGGATGACGCGGTCGTTGGCGGTCGCCGTCGTGCCGAGCACGGGCACCCCGCGCGGCAGCAGCCCGACGACCCGCGCCACGCGGCGGTAGTCCGGGCGGAAGTCGTGCCCCCAGTCGCTGATGCAATGCGCCTCGTCGATGACGAGCAACCCCGACCGGCCCGCGACCTCCGGCAGCACGTCCCGCCGGAAGTCGAGGTTGTTGAGCCGCTCGGGCGAGACGAGGAGCAGGTCGACGCGGTCCGCGCGCAGGTCGTCGACCACCGCCTCCCAGTCCTCCCGGTTCGCGCTGTTGATCGTCGCCGCCTGAACACCCGCCCGCTCGGCCAGCATGATCTGGTTGCGCATGAGCGCGAGGAGGGGGGAGACGAGCAGCGTCGGACCCGCTCCCCGCTCGCGCAGCAGCCGGGTCGCGAGGAAGTACACCGCACTCTTGCCCCATCCGGTCCGCTGCACGAGCAGCAACCGCTCCCGGCGCTCGACAAGCGAGAGGATGCTGTCCAGCTGCCCCTCGCGGAACGACGCATCCGGCCCCGCCACTGCCGAGAGCAGATCGCTCGCGCGACGGGTGAGATCGCCTGCCATGAGCCACAACCGTAGGCCATCCCTGCGACACGGTCGCGCCGACTCGCGAGCACTCATGAACGCGCCGCACGATGACCTGGTCGCACCACAGTGGTGCCGACAGGGCCGGCTGAGATGGTGTTTCCACAGCCTCCCACGCTCGGGCCGGGCGGTGACGTACGGCTCCACGAGCCTGTCGTGGTCGTCACCCTTGTGGCGGTCAACGAGGAGACGGCCGCGATGTTGGCCGAGGCCGCGCACCCCGCCGGGTGACGGTCGAACGCGTTTCCGCGGAAACGCTGCCTGTGGGCAAGGGCTGCTTGCCTACGGTCGTCAGGGCTTACCAGGCTCAGGTCCCCGCTGCGGTCGGCTCCTCGGGCACGGCGACCTTGCCGCGGTACAGCTGCACGCCGACCGCGATCGCCACCACGGTGACCACCAGGCCAACGACGCGCAGCGCGCAGAACGCGAACCCCAGGGCGACGTCGACGAGCATCATGGCGCCGAGCTATGCATGGCCCCGCCCCCTTCACGTTCGGTTCGCAGTGTCCCACGTGACCGGAAGAACCTGCCACCGTGCACCCACAACGCGCCGGGCGCGCGTTGCGGGCGCAGACGATGGCCGTCGCGGCGCAGGCCACGCGCGCCGGTGGCTGTGTCGGAAGCGGCATAGGATGCCGAGACGGCCGGCGAATGATCGGAGCCAGCGTGAGCGGACCTGTCGAACCAGCGGACTGCAGGTGCGAGAACGAGCACCTCGCGGCGGTGGAGGCCCGGGAGGGGCGCCGGACCAGTGTGGGTGGTCTCGACGTCGCCCGGGTGCTGCCGACGAAGGGCCGGCGCACCGTGGGCGCGTGGTGCTTCGTGGACCTCATGGGGCCGGTCGACGCGGAGGAGCCCGACCCGATGGAGGTCGGGCCGCACCCGCACATCGGGCTGTCGACGGTGACGTGGCTGCTGGAGGGTGAGGCGCTGCACAACGACTCGTTGGGCACCGAGCAGGTCATCCGGCCGGGGCAGCTGAACTGGATGAGCGCGGGTCACGGGATCGCTCACGCCGAGCTGGCCGCCCGCCCGCCGTTCCGCGGCGCGCAGATGTGGGTCGCGCAACCCGAGGCGACCCGGCACGGCGCGTCCACGTTCGTCCACCACGCCGACCTGCCGGAGGTCGAGCTCGACGGGGCCAGCGGCACGCTGTTCGCCGGTGAGCTCGACGGGGTGTCCTCGCCGGCGCGGGCCGACACGGCCATCGTCGGGGTCGACCTGGCAGTGCGGCGCGGCACGACGGTGGTGCCGACCACGGCGACGTTCGAGCACGCCGTGGTGCCGTTGGACGGTAGGGTGCGGGTGGGGCGGGAGGTCGTCGAGGAGGGCTGGCTGGCATTGGTGCCCTCCGGGATCGACGAGCTGCCGATCGGGGCGGAGACCGACGGCGCGCGGCTGCTGGTGCTCGGCGGCGTGCCGCTGGGTGAGCGCATCGAGATGTGGTGGAACTTCGTCGCGCGTGACAAGGAGGAGATCACCGCGGCGTGGCGAGACTGGCGGGACCGCACGGACCGGTTCGGTGCGGTTGACTCGCCGCTGCCGCGCAGCGACGCGCCGCGGCCGCCGTGGGTGGCGGCGACCGAGCAGTCGTAGCGGCCCGCGTGGTCCGACCGGCCGCCGGTCAGCGGGCGGCGTCGGTGCCGAGCCAGTCGGCGAAGCGGTTGAGTGCCGCCTGGATGCGCTCGCGGGTCCCCTCGTCGGTGAGCTCGCCGTCGGTGACGCGCTCGCGGACGCGTGAGATGAGGACCTCCGGCGGCGGCAGGATCGGGCAGCCGTTGTAGACGAGGGTCTGGCGCAGCTGGGTCTGGGCGCGGGCGGTCCCGGTCATGCCTGGGCTGGCGCCCATGATGGCGGCGGGCTTGCCCTGCAACGGCGACTCGCGGGGTGGCCGGGACGCCCAGTCGAGCGCGTTCTTCAGGACCCCCGGGACGCCGTGCTGGTACTCCGGGGTGATGATCAGCAGCGCGTCAGCGGTGGCGATGGCCCGCTTGTAGGCGGTGACGGGCTCGGGGTCGCCCTGCTGCTCGACGTCGAAGTTGTACAGGGGGATGTCGCCGAGGGGGTGTTCGGTCACGGTCATGCCGTCGGGGGCGAGGTCCTGGGCGGCGCGGAGCACGGCTCGGTTGTAGGAGTCGCGCCGGAGGCTGCCGACGATGGCGAGGATGTCCATGGTGTGAGGCCCTTCTCGGCTCAGATGCGCGGGTCGGTGAGACCGAGGCGTTCCGCCTACCCATCCCCTGTGCGGCGTAGGCATCGTCGTCCTCGGCGCTGGCGCGCCCACCCTTTCCCACGTCACAGCCCGTCGGTACCGTGAGGGGCGTGACGTTGAACCAGTTCCGCTCGCTGCTGTACAAGCTCGCCCGCGGACTCGGGGACGCCAACGCCGTCAAACGCGGCACCGTCCACAAGCGCGCCGCCCGACGGGTCTCCGGCCGCGGCACCGGACGGATGCTGCGCAAGCTCATCCGCTAGCCCGAGCACCGGGCCAGAGGCGTTACTGGTATGCGATTGAGCGACGAAGGGTGGTGTGTCATGCCGGATGAGGGCAGAGATCGTGCGCGGGAGTCTTTGCTGGGGCTTGCGGTCGGCGACGCGTTCGGGGAGCGGTTCTTCGACCCGCCCGAGCATTCGGGCTACGCGATCGCGCAGCGGGTTCCACCCGATCCGCCGTGGCCGTGGACGGACGACACGGCGCTGGCGGCCGCCCTGCTCGACCACGTCGAGGCGCACGGCGGCGTCGAGCAGGACACGCTCGCCGAGCAGTTCGCCGCAGTCTTCGGGGCTGATCCGCGCCGCGGGTATGGCCCCGGCATGTTCGAGGTGTTCCCGCGGATCGCGGCGGGTGAGGACTGGCGGGTGGTGACCGCAGAGCAGTTCGGGGGTCAGGGGTCGTGGGGGAACGGCACGGCCATGCGGGTCGCGCCGCTGGGGGTCGTCTTCGCCGGCGACCTCGACCGCGCCGCCGAGGAGGCCGCCCGCCAGGCGGTGGTCACGCATGCGCATCCCGAGGCGGTCGCGGGGGCGGTCGCGGTCGCGGTTGCCGCGGGTGTGGCAACCGCGTTGGAGGAGGCCGGGCCGGCGCAGGCCAGTGCCCTGCTTGGTGAGGTGGTCGACCGGGTTGACGACAGCGCGGTGCGGCGCGGGCTCGAGCACGTCGCCTCGCTGCCAGCGGACACACCGGTCGCCGACGTCGTCGCCGCGGTGGGCAACGGCGTTGAGGTGTCGTGTCAGGACACCGTGCCGTTCACGGTGTGGATGGCGGCGCACCAACTCGACGACTACGAGGAGGCCTTGTGGCTGACCGCGACCGCGGGCGGTGATCGTGACACGACCTGCGCGATCGTGGGCGGGATCATCGCCGCGCGGACGGGCGCGGCGGGCATCCCCGCCCTGTGGCGGCAGCGCTGCGAGGACCCGCCGGCGAGCCAGCACCGCTAGGCCCGCCGACTGGACGGCACGCCGACGGATTGCACCCCGGCGCTCGTGCCCACGGTGTCACGCTGACGACGCTGTCGGGCAGGAGGACTCCATGCGCGGCCGCGGTGTCCGCATCTTCGCCTGCCCCTGTGACCGCCTGATGCCCTGCTGGGCCGCTCGGCGGGCCGCTGCCGATCATGACCGCACAAGGCGGCGCACGAGCAGGGCGACGCCGGCGATCACCAGCAGCGTGACCACCGGCTCGACGACCACGAACGCCACAAGCAGCAGCACCGACAGCACGAACGCGAACCCCGCGAGCACGCCCCACAGGCATCCCATGGCCACACGCTCGCACGCGGCTGTGACCTGCTGCGGCTCAGCGCAGACCGCCGCCGGTTCGCGACCGCATGAACCGGCCCGCGCGGGGGTGCACGGCCCGACAACGCCAAACGAGCGCCGCACACCGGCAGCCGCGTGCGGGTGTCCGGCGCCTCGGACGGGACACTCATCAGCGGTCACCGCAGTCGGTGCAGGCAGGGTGCCGGGCGTGCGAGGACGTTTCCGCGGAAACGCCTCGACGCGGTGGCGCCGCGGAGACGGGGGTGACGCGTCCGGCGTCGGCCATGCGGAACGCCTGGGATCAGGTGGCCGCAGGGTCGCTTCCGCACGGCGTCGCCGTGGTTGCCGACGCGCGGCACATCGCTCCTGGCTGGGGCACCTTGGCGGCGAGCCAGGGGGTTGCCGCGACGGTCGGCAAGCCAGATCCCCCACCTCGCTCGTGATGGCACTCCGGCCGTGCGACCGGGGTGTGACGTCGGCGTCGCCACCGCGGCGTACCCGCGGCGCTGGAGTGCGGTGAGGACGCCTCACCGGTGCATGGACGCTCTGGCATGATGCAACGAGGGGGATTCACGATGGGACATTCTCGACCGCAAGAGCCGCGCTGGGCGCCCGACACCGCCCCGGCGGAGCAGTCGCTGTGGCGCTGGGCCGTCGCGCAGCTGCCCGAGCGGGTGCGGGTGCTGCCGCAGGTCGCGATGACCGTCGGCTCCGGCGGGCGGGTCGAGGAGGCCGAGGCCGACCTCGTGCTCGTCGATCCCGAGGTCGGCGTGACGGTGGTCGAGGTCAAGGGCGGCACGGTCTGGTACGACGGCACGCAGGCCGTGTGGCGGCGACGGGAGGGCGGCGCGCGGGTGCTCGACCGCGACCCGGTGGCCCAGGTCAAGCGGGCGCGCAGCATCCTGCGCGACGCGCTCGCCCACGCCGGGGTCGAGGTGAATGCGCTCGCGCTGCGCTGGGCGGTGGCGGTGCCCGACTGTCGGGTCGACGCGCCCGGCGCGCCGGTGCTCGACGCCGCTCGGCTGTGGGACGGCGCGTGCGTCGACCAGCTGCCGCTCGCCTACCGGCGCACCTGCGGGGGCCTGTCGCTGGGCGAGCAGCCGCCCGGCGAGGACCTCGCCGAGCACATTGTCGCCACGCTGCGGGGCCGCACCCGCACGAGCCGGCCTGCGTTGGCGACCGCGGTCGAGCGCGTCGAGGAGCAGGTGCACGTGCTGACCGAGTCGCACCGCAACGTGCTGCACCGCTTCGCCGCCCACCCCTACGTGCTCGTGCGGGGGGCGGCGGGCACCGGCAAGACCGCGCTGGCGGTGCAGGCAGCCGCGCGCTTCGCCGCGCAGGGGGAGCGGGTGCTGCTCGCCGGCTGGAACCTGTTGTTCTCGGGGTGGTTGCGCGAGGCGCTGCGGGTCGAGCTGGCCCGGCTGGACAGTCCGCTGGTCGGCGCGGTCACCGACGCGCCGACGGGTCGCCTCGTGGCCGGCCACCTCGTCGGGCTGGCCCGCCACGGGCTCGACACGCCCCCCGACGTCGACGACGACGAGCTGTACCAACGGCTGCTGCCCGACGTGCTCACCCCGACGCTGACCGGCGGCGAGTTCGACGTGGTCGTGCTCGACGAGGCCCAGGACCTGTCCGAGCCGTGGGTGCTCGCCGTCGGCTCGCTCGTCAAGCCTGGGGGGCGCTGGTACGCCTTCGCCGACAGCCAGCAGGACCTGTTTCGCGCCCGCGCCGACCTGCCCGACTTCCTCGAGGTCACCCACGAGCTGCGCGAGAACTTCCGCAACTCGCGCCAGATCGCCGCGTTCGCCGCGCAGTTCGGCGACGTCGAGCTCGACTGCGTCGCCGGTGACGGCCCGCCGGTGGGCTACGTCGCCGCGCCCGCCGAGGAGGTGGTGGAGCGCGCCGAGGTGGTCGCGCGCCGCCTCGTCCGCGACGAGCGGATCCCCGAGTCCGACGTCGCGGTGCTGTTGCTGTTCCACAACCCCTACCGGGGCCGCAACGACGAGCTCGCCGCCGACGCCACAGCCGGCACGCTCGTGCGCACCAACAGCGCCTCGTTCAAAGGCATGGAACGCCCCGTCGTCGTGCTCGGCCTCGAGATGGACCCGGCAAAGGCGCACCAGGCGGGCTCCGTGCGCCGGGCGATCTACGCCGCAGCCACCCGGGCGCGCTCCCACCTCGTCGTCGTCGGTGACCCCGACGTCGCCGCCGCCTACGGCTTTGCCGACCTCGCCGCCGCACTGCGGGGGTCATCGAGTTCGGCAGCGCCTGGTGGGCGCCGCTGACCCTCGGCGCCACTCTGGAGAGCATGTGGTGCGACGCAACCGGCCAGGCGGGGGCTTCCACTACGCTGCAAGGACATGGGCAGTCCGCAGCTCACGATCGACGACGCCCGCGACTACATCGCGGACGTGCGCTGGCAGTTCGCCAAGACGATGCCGCAGTGGCCGCACGAGTACACCGTGCGCGGATGGAGACCCGACCTCGACGAGCTCTTCGCCGCGTTCGTGGAGCTGATCCGCCACCGCGGGGACGTCAAACCGTGGCCCAGGGACAGCGAGCAGCCGCGGTACCACCACACCTACCTGGTGATCGACGGCTGGCAGTACTGGACCATGGGAGCGCCAACCGATGAGACGACAGTCATCAACCGGGCTCGGCTCAATTCTCCGGGTGCCGCCTAGCTCATTGACCTGTCCCACGGTTCCTGACGGCAGCCTGACAGGGGCTTCTTCCAAGCCTGTGCTGTGACGGTGGGCACCATGGGGCGAGGTAGCGCTTGATCTCGTCGCCGCCTGCTCCAAGCCGTGCTGCCCACCGGCTGGCGTGCGCTCCGGAGTAGCTCAGAGCCGTCCGGCCGCCTGCTGCCAGGCGACCTGGTCCGCCAGCGTGGTGCGCAGCGGGCGGCAGATCACCCCGAGGGCCTCGGTCTCGGCGGTGTCCACCCCCACGTCGCATGCGGCGAACCAGGCCTGCTCGTAGGACAGCGGCAGGCGGGCACTGATCCGCGGCTGCAGCCAGTCGCACACGCGGCCGGCGGCCCGCCCGACCCGCGCGGGCATCGTCACCACCCGCGTCGAGCGGCCGACGAGCTCGAGGACGGTCCGGCTGACCTCGGCGATCGCCACAGGCTCGGCGATGAGGAAGCGTCGCGGGCCGAGGCCCGGCTCGAACAGGCGGGCGTGGAGCGCGGCGACGTCGCGGACGTCGACCGCGCCGAAGCTCCCGCCCGGGCTCATCCGGCCCTGCCTGCGCGCGAAGCTGCGCACGAGCTGGGTCGTCTCCCCCTCGTAGGGGTCGTGCGGGCCGAACACCACCCCGGGGTAGGTCGTGACGACCGGCGCGCCGCCGTCCTGCAGCCGTCGCGCCAGGCGTTCCTGCGTCGCCTTCGACCCGGTGTAGAGGAACGGCGAGTCGCCGACGGGCGCTTGGGCGGAGAAGCGCTGGGTCTTGGCGTCCTTGCGGTACAGGGCCGCGAGGCTCGACACGTGCACGACCGGGTCAAGGCCGCGCTCGACGGCGGCTTCGAGGACGTGGCGGGTGCCGAGCTCGTTGACCCGGCGGAGCTCGTCGCTGCGCCGGACGTCGTAGGTGAACACGCTCGCGCCGTGCAGCACCGCGTCCATGCCGTCGAGCGCGGCGTGCACCGACGCCGCGTCGACCACGTCGCCCTGCACCGTCTCGACCGCGTCGGCGTCGGCACCGACTGCACCGAGCGTGGCGGGCACACGCTCCGGGGAGCGCGCGAGCAGGCGCACCTCATGGCCTGCAGCTTGCAGCGCCGCAACGGTGTGACTGCCCACGAACCCGGTCCCACCCGTCACCAATATCCGCATCGGTCCCGTCAGCTCGCTCTCAGCACGTCGTCGCGCATGCTAGCCCGCGCCTTGTCCGTTAGCCGCGTGCCGACAGGTCGATGGCGAGACCGTCACGAAGGCGCTCTACCGGCGTGCTCCACGAAGCGGCAGAGGCCGTTGGCGAGGCGGAGCTGCTCGACGGTGCGGCAGCGGGCGTTGAGCAGGGCCGGGCTGGCGACCAGGATGGCCAGGGACTGGGCGCGGGAGACCGCCACGTTCAGCCGGTTGCGGCTGTAGAGGAACTCCATCCCCCTCGGGATGTGCTCGGCGCTTGAAGCGGCGAGCGAGATGATCACCACCGGAGCCTGCTGGCCCTGGAACTTGTCGACCGTGCCGACCCGGGCTCCACCGGGCAGCTGCGAGGCGAGGTGCGCCACCTGGGCGTTGTACGGGGCGACGACCAGGATGTCCTCTGTGGTCAGCTCACGGCGGCCGTCGAGGTCGGCGACGCCCCGTCCGAGCAGCGCCCGATAGTGAGCGGCGACCGCGTCCACCTCCTCTGGGGCTGAGGTGCGGTTGCCGTGGTGCTCGATCGGCGCCCACCGCAGGCCGGTCCCGCCGACGAGCGGACCGTCGTCGACGGACCGCTGTGCGCAGAAGTCCTCGGACTCGAGCCGTCCCTCGTACGCCAGCTCGGAGATGAACGCGCACACATCCGGATGCAGCCGGCGGGTGTGCTCCATGAACAGGCCCATGTCCTCGGGCATGGTGGCTGCGCCGGCGAGGACGTGCTCGAGCGCCGAGGCGTCCACACCCGCCGGGTGAGAAGCCTTCGCCGGCTGGGCGAGCTGCTGGGGGTCACCGACCAGGACGAGGTTGCGGGCCGCACGCGCGGCGGCCAGCACGTGGGCGAGCGACAGCTGCCCGGCCTCGTCGACGACGAGGCAGTCGAGCTGCCCAGCGATCTCGTCGCGGACGAACAGCCAGGTGGTACCGGCGATCACCTCTGCGGTGCCCTCGGCCAGGGCCTGGGCAACAGCAGCATTGGTGCCGACGCAGTCGACCCGCTCGTCGCTGCACCGTTGATCATCACGCGCCTTCTGCACGATCCGAGGGGTGACGCCCGCCTCGTCGGCGCAGGCCATCACCTCGTCCAGGAGATTGCCGACCACCTTGTGGCTGGGGCCCGTCACCCCGACGCGCTTGCCGTCGCGGATCAGCGCCAGGACGATCCGCGCCGCGGTGTATGTCTTGCCGCAACCCGGGGGACCCTGGATCGGGAGCGCGCCGCCGTCGAGGCCCCGGGCTGCGCGCACC
>SKPY01000019.1 GCA_007119305.1 Nitriliruptorales bacterium | reverse complement strand
CGGGCGGCGACCTCGCCGAGGTGGTGGAACTCGTCGACGTTGCGCGGCCCGCACCAGGGGCAGGGCAGCAGGATCAACGCCTGGCCTCCCCTCGACGGCGCAGCGGCTCAGTGCCCAACGGCGGCAGCCCCCTTCTCGCCGACGAGGTCGCCGCGGGCGAAACGCTCCAGGGCGAAGGGCCTGATGAGCTCCGGCGTACGGCCGGTGGCGAGGCAGGCCGCCATCGCCTCCCCGGCGACCGGGCCGGCCTTGAAGCCGTACGTGCCCCAGCCGACATCCACGAAGAAGGCGCCCACCGGCGTGGGCCCCATGATCGGGGAGAAGTCCGGGGTCACGTCGCACAGCCCCGACCACTGCCGCAGCACCCGCAGCCGGGCGAGCGCCGGCATCAGCTCGAGGGTGTGGCTGGCCAGGCCCTCGACGAAGTCCAGCGAGCCCCGCATGGAGTAGGAGGTGAACGGGTCCACGGCGGCGCCGAGCACCAGCTCGCCGCGGTCGGTCTGGCTGACGTAGACGTGGAGCGTGCCCGAGACCACCACGGTGCCGAGGAACGGCTTGACCGGCTCGGTGACCGCCGCCTGCAGCGGGAAGGTCTCGATCGGCAGCCGCACGCCGGCCATCGACGCGATCCGCGACGACCACCCGGCGGCGCAGTTGACCACCGCGCCGGCTCGGACGCGTCCGTGCGTGGTCTGCACGGCCACCGCCCGGCCGCCTGCGACGTCGACGCCGGTGACCTCGGTGCCCTGGTGGATGTGCACCCCGAGGGCGTCGGCCGCGCGGGCGTAACCCCACACCACCGCGTCGTGCCTGACGATCCCGCCGGGCGGGTGGTAGAGGCCACCGAGGATCGGGTAGCGCGCGGCGTCGCTGACGTCGAGCTGGGGCACGAGCTCGGCGATCTCCGCCGGGTCGACGACCTCGCTGTCGACGCCCTCGAGCTTGTTGACCTCCGCCCGCCAGCGCAGCGTGCGCAGCGCGCTGTCGCTGTGCGCGAGCGTGAGGTGCCCCCGCTGGGAGAACATCACGTTGAAGTTCAGGTCGGCTGACAGCCGCTCGTAGAGCTTCAGCGAGCGGTCGTAGAAGCGCACCCCCTCCGGGGTGAGGTAGTTCGCGCGGATGATCGCGGTGTTGCGTCCGGAGGCGCCGCCGCCGATGTAGCCCTTGTCGAGCACGGCGACGTCGGTGATGCCGTGCCTGGCGGCGAGGTAGTAGGCGGTGGCCAGCCCATGCACCCCGCCCCCGACCACGACCACGTCATAGCTCGCGCGCAGGTCGTGGCAGCGCCACGCCGGCGGCCAGTCCGTCCGGGTCAGCCCGCGGCGCAGCAGGCCCAACGCGGAGTAACGCGTCCGGGGATGCACGGCGCGCTTGAGGATCACCGCTCCCCTTCCCGCACCCACTCGACGGTCGCCTGCACCGCGTTGAAGGTGTACAGGTGCAAGCCGCGGACGTCGGCGTCTGGCGGCAGCTGCCTGGCGAGCGCCCGGACGAGCCGGTCGGGTCGGTAGTCACCCCGGCGCAGGAGCGGCAGCGCGAGCCGCGCGTGCTTGCGGATGAACCGCTGGGCGTCGCGCACCCCGAGCCGCGCTGCCATCCGCAGGAGCTTGCGGCGTTCGACCACCCCCGGGACCCCGATGTAGACCGGCAGCCCGATGCCACGCTCGTTCAGGGCGGTGAGCCAGCGGGCGAGGGCTGCGGCGTTGAAGCACAGCTGCGTGACGATGTAGGACGCCTGTCCCTGCTTGCGTGCGAGCGAGCGCCACAGCGTCTCGTCGTCGAGCAGCGGATGGCCCTCGGGGTAGGCGGGCACCCCGACGCCGGTGAAGGGGTGCTCCTGCTCGCCAAGCGCCGTGAGCAGCTCGATCCCGTCGGCGTACGGGCCGGCAGGCTCGGGGTTGTCGCCGGCGATGACCAGCACGTCGCGGACGCCGGCGGCCTCCAGCCGGTCCACGATCTCCTTCAGCTGGACGTCGCTGCGGACGGAGCGGGCGGCGAGGTGCGGCACGGCATCGTAGCCGGCGCGGCCCAACTGCTCGGCCAGCTCGATCGTGGGCTCGAGGCCCCGGGACGGTGAGGACGTGATCGCCACCGTCGTGCCCGGTGTGAGGTGTCGCACCTGCTCACCCGCCCCGGCGAGCGGGACGACCTCGTAGCGCAGGTGCGCGAACAGCCGCGGGGCCGGGACACCGCCAGCTCGGGGCACCACGGTCCTCATCTTTCGTCGGGCGGGCGGACCGGCCGTCCGCCTCAGCGCACGCCGACCGTTCTGAGGTCGGCCTTCGGCGTCTCCTTCTTCGGGTCGATGAACGGCTTGGGTACCACGCGCAGCGTCGTCTCCTGCCCCCGCAGCTGTGCGGTCAGCTCGGTGCCGAGCTCAGCGTAGGCCGCGGCGACAAGGGCGAAACCGATGTTGCGTCGAAGCCGAGGCGACCAGAACGCCGAGCTGATGTGGCCGATGCGCTCCCCGTCGGCAAGCACCGGCACATAGTCCTCCAGGTACCCGACAAGCGGGTCGCGGTCGATCTCGACGCCCACGACCTTGCGCCGTGGCCCTTCGGCCGCGACGCGCTCCAAGGCCGCCCTGCCGACGAAGGGTGCGTCCTGGTCGAGGTCGACGGTCCACTCGAGGCCGGCCTCGTAGGG
>SKPY01000159.1 GCA_007119305.1 Nitriliruptorales bacterium | reverse complement strand
TGCGCGAGGCCCTGCGCCTGTGGCAGGGGCTGCACGCCCCCTATGAGGTGGCGCGCCTGCGGCTGCTCGTGGCCGAGGCCTGCAAGGCGCTCGGCGACGCCGAGGCGGCGGCGCTCGAGCGGGAGGCAGCGCACACAGGCCTCGACGAGCTCGGGGCGGACCTTGCCGTCGCAGCCGGGGGGCTGGCGCGGGTCCTCGCCACGCGCGGGGCCAGAGCCGACGGGCTCACCGCCCGGGAGGCGGAGATCCTCGAGCTGCTCGCCAGCGGGCTCACCAACCAGCAGATCGCCGACCAGCTCGTGCTGAGCATTCGCACCGTCGAGCGCCACCTCGCCACCGTGTACGGCAAGCTCGGCTTGCAGGGCCGCAACGCGCGGGCTGCGGCGGTCCGCTACGCGCTGGGCGAGCCCGCTACGCACCGTCCGCCGAGCGGATCTGCGTAGTCGGGTTGCGTGCGGGCACGGATGCGCCGGCGCGCGGCTGCTCCGTAGGGTCAGCGACATCCGATGGCGGTCTGTTCCCGGTCCGCCCCGCCTCCGCTCAAGGAGCACTGTGATGACAGCGACCCTCGCCACGCCCACCGTCCACCGTGGCCGCGCCGTCGCCACGGTCGTCGCCGCCTTCGCCTCCGACCCCATCGTCCGCTGGGTGTTGCCCGACGCCGACAGCTTCCTCACGACCTTCCCCGACACCGTGCGGCTGATGGCCGGTCAGGCCTTCGACGCCGGCACCGCGGACGTCGCCGACGACCACGCCGCCGCGGCGCTGTGGTTGGCCCCCGACCTCGTGCCCGACGAGCAGGGCCTCGTCGAGCTCACCCAACGCGCCGTCGAACCCGAGCGTGTCGGGGACGTCTTCGCGCTGCTCGAGCAGATGGGCGAGCACCATCCCGACGAGCCGTGCTGGTACCTGCCCTTCATCGGCGTCGACCCGGCATGCCAGGGACGGGGACTCGGCTCGGCGCTGCTGCGCCGCGGCCTGGACCGTTGCGACGCCGACCACCTGCCCGCCTACCTCGAGGCGAGCTCACCGCGGAACCGGGCGCTGTATGAGCGGCACGGGTTCGCGGTGACCGCCGAGATCCGCGCCGGCGACTCGCCCCCGCTGTGGCCCATGTGGCGCGCTGCCCGTTGAGGTTCGTTCGACACCCGCGCAAGGAGTACTGCCGTGACCGAGACGATTCCTGCAGTGAGCCCGCCCGAGGTCTACGAGACCTACTACGGCCCGGCGATCTTCAGCCCGCTCGCCGACGCGCTGCTGCCCCACGCCGGCGTCCGGCCCGGCGAACGGGTCCTCGACCTCGCGTGCGGCACCGGCATCGTCACGCGCCGGCTGGCCGCCCTCGTCGGCCATGGGGGCCGCGTCGTCGGCGTGGACGTCAACCCGGCGATGCTTGAGGTCGCGCGCCGGCACGGCGGCGACGGCATCGAGTGGCGGGAGGGCGACGGCACCGCGCTGGACCTGCCCGAGTCCGCGTTCGACCTCGTGACGGTCCAGCAGGGGCTGCAGTTCTTCCCCGACCGCGAGGCCGGGGCGCAGGAGACCCGCCGGGTGCTCGCCGGCGGCGGCCGGGCGGTGCTCGCCGTCTGGAAGGGCCTCGACCACCACCCGCTGTTCGCGGCGCTCGCCGAGGCCGAGGCGCCACAGCTCGTCGCGCACGGCCTCGACGTGAGCTGGCAGGACCTCGTCGCCCCGTTCAGCTTCGGCGACGCGAGGGCCCTGCGCAGGCTCCTGCTCGACAGCGGGTTCGCCGAGGTGTCCCTCGCCGAGGCGACGGTGCGCGCCCGCTTCCCCGACGCCGACCACTTCCTCCAACGTCTCGAGTACGCCTACGCCGGCGTCGTGCCCAGGTTCGCCGAAGACCCAGAGGCCTTCGAGACCTACCTCGACGCGGTCGCCCGCGCCACGACGGACGTTGTGGCCTCCTACCGCCACGGCGATGACGTCGTCGTCCCGATGCACGCCAACATCGCGGTCGCCCGCACCTGAACCGGGGTGGCCGCGTTCATGCCCACCCGTGCACGCCGGCGGAACGCACCTCGCCGGCTGCGAAGCGGACGCCGGACAGCCTGTGGTCTTCAGCCGTACGCCAGGGACGTGGCGGCCTCATCCGGTGACCTGAGCTCGAACCTGAGCCGGAGACCGGCGCGCTCGATCATCGCCACCTGCTGCTCGCACTGCTCGTTGGTGACGACGAGGAAGTGCTCGATTTGCCACTGGCTCCTGAACCACGGTTCGAGCGCACCGAGCAGCCGGCTGTCCAACCCGTCGGCCAGCCGGGACTCCCGGACCCAGAAGTAGACACCGACCTCGAACCGTGACCAGTGAGCATCACCGACCGGGGTGACCTGATACTTGGCGAACTGGCGCGCGTCCGTCGGGAAGATGTACACGCAGCCGAGACACCGCGTCTCCGTCAGGTCCATGACGGTGTAGGTGAAGGACTCGCTGGCCGCGTGACGCCGTTCGAGCAGGCGCAGGTCGCCACGGTTGGCCTCCACCGTGAAGTCGTCCTCGGGCCAGCTCGACTGCTCCCATAAGCGCAAAGACTGCCTGCTCTCCATGACCGCTTCGTAGTCGAGTTCGGCGTCGGACACGCGGATCGGGCGGAGCAGGAACTCATTCGCCCGCAGCTCGTCGGGCGGCCGAACGTC